>JAFAZL010000341.1 GCA_019239815.1 Acidobacteriota bacterium | reverse complement strand
GTCGAACAAGATAAAGACCATCGCGACGAGATAAAACTTCACAGAAAATGGTTCGCGGGCATCGCCCGTTGGCTCCACGCCGCATTCGTAGGCGGTCTGTTTCGCGCGGTTTGGCCGCTTCCACCCCACCAGAACCGACAGAGTTGTAAGAATACTGGCCAGCGCCACCGCGATGATGAGGTGTAAGAGAAGTGGAGCGTACGCGTGGAGACCTGATTCACTCATGGGCGAAGAGTTATAATAACGAGCGGGCGGCGTTGGGTCAATGCAGCCTCTGAAAAATTCTGCGGATTGTCTCGGCTCCGGTCAATTAGGATGTGCTAAGGAATGCTTTTCGGTCATAACACCAACGTCACACTCGATGGCACCGTCTTTCACGTGCAAACCGAAGATCGCGGCGTGAACTCAGCCACGCTCGACACGACCGTGCATTGCCGCGGCCGCGTGCTGCATCGGCGCACGAATAAGTATCACGATCTGCTTCCGCTCGACGCAGAAAAAGAGAAGGCACTTAAGTCGCGCCTCGACGAGCAACATTTCGGCGTCGTCGAAGAATTGAAGTCCGGCGCACTCAAGGTCGAAGCGCCGCCGGCCCCTCCGCCGCGTCCCGTTGCTCCGGCGCCAGCGCCCACGGCCATTGCGCCTGGCGGGGCGGCATCGAGTCCCGCGCCCGCATTGGCAAATCCCGCGACAAAAATTCTGAGCGTCGAGATGCTGAACCCGCGAACGTGGCTGAGCGGAAAGCACGCGACGCTGTATCTCGTCGCGCGATTAAAGGATGCCGGGACGCCCGCCATCGGCGCGCGAGTCGTCGCTCGTGTTGTCGGTGCGGCCGAGCAGGTCTCCGTCGAGGCTGAAGCGAGTGCCGATGGACACGCGCGACTCGAATTCGACATACCACGGCTTACCGGAGAAGACGCAGCCCTGGTGATCGAAGCTTCGACGCCCGATGCGCAAGGTCATTTGCGATTTGCGCTGCGTGCAAAGCCGAAGACGCCCGCAGCAAGCTGATGTTGGGAAGATTTAGCGCGGCGTGAGTTGTGACGGGGAGATCGGCGAAATGGAATCGACGATTCAGGTAAACGGGGAAACGCGAGCAGCCATCATGGATGGGACTGTACTCGACCTTTTGCGCGAACTTGGACTCGAAGACGGACGCGTCGCGATCGAGCGCAATCTCGAAATTCTTCCGCGCCAAAAATGGAAGGAAACAAAGGTTCTCGCCGGCGACCGCTACGAGATTGTTCATTTCGTCGGCGGCGGCTAAGAGTCCTGCGACCTTGGCAAAGCTCGCGACGCCAACCTAAGCAGCCGTTTGCGCTGGCTTGTCCAAATACTTGACCAGCACCACCTCGTTCCCTTGCTCGCTGTAAATCAACTCATCCACGAGCTTTCGCGCCATCATCACTCCAAAGCCGCCGGGGCGCAGCCCTTTCTCTTCGCGTATCGCCACATGATTGAATATTTCTTCCGGCGTTTTCATATTCGCCGCATGGCGCAATTCTTCTTGTGAAAATCCCTGACCGGGGTCTTTCACCTTGCAGATCACCGCGCGTCGCGCCTTAACGAAGCCAATCTCAACGTGATGGCTCGGGTCAAAGTGTCCGCCGTGTTCCATCGCGTTCAATAAGATTTCGCGGAACGCGGTAACTATGTCGGCGCGATCGTGTTCTGAAATATTGGGGTCCCTTACGTTCTGAATAAACAGCACGAGCCGCTCCGCTGTTTCCAGATCGCAACGCGCCATCACTCGCACCCACTCGGTCGTCGCCGAGAGAACCTCGATCCCATCGTCCCAGCACGGGTCGTTCATCGCATTCCGGACCGTCTCGGCAAGAGTCTCGGGCTGAAACGGTGCACAAAAATACGAGAACGCCCCTTCCCGCATCGCGGTCAGCACATCGCCAGGTGTCCATTCATCCGCCAGGATGATCATTCGCACGTGCGGACGCGACCCTCGAATTTTTCGCAAAAACTCAACGTCTTCAGGCCCACGCGTTTTTCTGCCGGTAATGATCAGGTCGAAGGCCTCGTTTTTCGCCAGTTCGAGCGCCTCTTCCTGGTTTGCCGCGCGCTCGATCGACCAGCCGTCTTCCGACAGAACGCCGGTTAGCAATGCATCGAGTTCCGGGCCCGAGTCGATAACGAGGGCGGTTTGAGCTACCGATACTCCAGGAGGGATGCAGGAAGCGGGCATGGAAGGGAAGACCTCCGTGAGCGGTCGTGCGCTGTATTTACGGTCCGCAGGAAACGGGTGCGGGCTGTACTTGCAGCCCGCAGGAACCCGTCCGGGCTGTACTTGCAGCCCGCTCAAAAGAAAACTCTATTGCTTCGCAGCTTGGCTGAGTGTCGAGAAACTCGCGACCGCTTTATCTTCTTCTTCGAAGTTCGGAATCACCTGCAGCAAGTGCGTGATGGCCA
>JAFAZL010000302.1 GCA_019239815.1 Acidobacteriota bacterium | reverse complement strand
GACGGGGACGTATGCCATCAAGCCGCCGCTGCCGTACACGCCGGGATCGGATGCGGCAGGCGTAGTGGAATCGGTGGGCGACGGCGTGAAAAAAGTGAAGGCTGGCGATCGCGTGTACACCGCGAAAACGATCACCGGCGCGTACGCGGAGTACACACTGACGGAAGAATCGCAGGTGGAGAAGCTACCGGCCAATATCACGTTCGAACAAGGAGCCGGAATCTGGGTGCCCTATGGAACCGCATACCACGCTTTGAATCAGGAAGCGAAGGCGTTGGCGGGTGAGACAGTGTTGATCCACGGCGCGAGTGGCGGCGTCGGCTCGGCGGCGGTGCAGATTGCGCGAGCGAAAGGACTCACCGTGTTTGGCACGGCGGGCTCAGATAAGGGGCTCGATCTGGTGAAGAAGGAGGGGGCGCATCAGGCGTTCAATCATACGAAGGCGGGCTACACCGACGAGATCATGAAGGCGACGGGCGGCAAGGGCGTCAACGTGATTTTGGAAATGCTCGCAAACGTGAACCTGTCGAACGACCTGAAGCTGCTGGCGCAATACGGGCGCGTAGTTATCATCGGAAATCGCGGCGAGATTACGATCAATCCGCGCGATTTGATGGCGCGGCGATCTTCGGCGCGCGGATTCACGTTGTGGGCCGTGACAGACGCCGAGGCAAAGGAAATTCACGCTGGGCTGAACGCGGGATTTGAGAATGGGTCGCTACGACCGATTATCGGGAAAACGATTCCATTGGCTGAAGCGGCGCGGGCACATAAGGAAGTGCTGGAGCCGGGATCGCACGGGAAGATTATTTTGGTGCCGTGAGCGGCACCAAAAGGAACAGGTGCAGGGCAATGTCTTGCCATGAGTGCGGCTAGCAGTTCGTTGACTGGGACTGTGGCCACCGTATAATCGAAGCGGCGCTTTCCCACAGCGCTTTCCGCGGACTCGAGGCCCAGACTTTGTATTCGCATCTCCCGATTTCTGTGCTGCTTGCGGCGCACACGGCTTCCCTCGGCCAATACTGGCACAAACTGACAGACAAGACGTTCACCGGGATCTATCACGCCAACTTTTTTGATCTGGCGATGATGGTGCCGTATTTTATCGTGCTGTTTGTGCTCGCGCTGTATGGAATGCACCGGTATTGGCTGGTTTACGACTACTATGCGTATTCGCGGAATGTACCGGGGCCGCCGCCGGAAATGAAGAGCGCATGGCCGCGGGTTACGGTGCAGCTGCCGATTTTCAATGAGCGTTACGTGATCGAGCGGCTGGTGGAGGCGGTGTCACGGTTCGATTATCCACGCGAGCTGCTCGATGTGCAGGTGCTCGACGACTCGACGGACGAGACGCGACAAGTGGCGAGCGACGTATGTGAGCGGTTTGCGGCGCAGGGGCTGCCGATTACTTACATTCACCGGTCGAATCGATCGGGATACAAGGCGGGCGCGCTTGAGAATGGGTTGAAAACGTCGCGCGGCGAATTTGTAACAATTTTTGATGCGGACTTTATTCCTGAGCCAGATTTTTTGCGGCGGACGATTCCTTATTTCCAAGATAAGGGCATCGGAATGGTGCAGACGCGGTGGACGTATCTGAATCGCGATTACTCGCTGCTGACGCAGGTCGAGACGATTTTGCTCGATGGACATTTTGTGGTGGAGCATGGGGCGCGATCGCGGCGCGGAGCGTTTTTTAATTTCAACGGAACGGCGGGTGTTTGGCGGCGGAGCGCGATCGACGAAGCCGGCGGATGGCAGCACGACACGCTGACGGAAGACACCGACCTTTCGTATCGCGCGCAGCTTAAGGGTTGGAAATTTCTGTATCTGCCGGACATCGAGTGCGCTTCGGAATTGCCGATCGACATGAACGGCTTCAAGGCGCAGCAGGCGCGCTGGGCTAAGGGGCTGATGCAGACGGCGAAGAAGATTTTGCCGAAGGTGTTTGCATCCGACGCGCCGTGGTATGTGAAGGCCGAGGCGTTCTTTCACCTGACGGCGAACATCAGCTATCCGCTGATGGTGCTGCTGTCGACGATGCTGCTGCCGGCGATGATCGTGCGGTTCTATCAGGGCTGGCTGCAGATGATTTTGATCGATCTGCCGCTGTTTTTGGCTTCGACGTGCTCGATTTCGAGTTTTTACCTGGTGGCACAGAAGGAATTGCGGCCGAAAAGTTGGTGGCGAACATTTTTGTATATGCCGTTTGTGATGGCGACGGGCATCGGGATTTCGGTGCGCAACGCACAGGCGGTGATCGAAGCGATCGTCGGGAAGAAGAGCGAGTTCGCGCGAACCCCGAAGTACAAGATCGAGGGCAAGAAGGACACATTCGTCGCGAAGAAATATCGGAATAAGGCTGGATGGATGCCGTACGCGGAAGTTTCGCTGGGAATTTATTTCGCGCTGACGGTGGTTTACGCGGCGGCGAATGAGAATTACGCGACGATTCCCTTTTTGCTTCTTTTTGTCTGGGGCTACCTCTACACGGGATTTATGTCGCTGGGGCAGAGCTACTTGTCACTGAAGTTCGAGGTGAATGCGCCGGAGATGCGGCCGGCAGCTTCTGGCGCGCCTGGTTTTTAGGAGCGACTGCTGTTTAAGCGATTGGTTCGCTCCTAGCTGATCCGGCTGCGACAAAAGTGCACAGCAAATCGGTCTTGACAAAGGCTACCTTTTAGGTTACTATACTGATGTATAGAGGCCCGGCGAACTGCCGGGCCTTATTTCCCGCCGCTAGATAAATCCAGAACAACGATTCGAATACCAGAATTGGAATTCAGCTCGGTGTGAAGAGTTGGGTTGGTGTTTCTGGAGCTGATTTTCTCCCACTAGAAACAAAAAGAGCTTCGGGATTTGGGGAGGGGTGTCCTAACAAATCCCGAAGCTCACGTGACGCAGCGGCGCTGTGTTAGCGAGCCGCGACGCCCGAGTCCGGAGTGTACGCACCAGCCCGCAGGGTCGGCTGCAGGAAGCGCTCGCGTCGACGGGTCGCTGCCACGACGTAGACGACGATCAGTCCGGTCCCACTCATTAAAATCGCTGCCATCAGCGTACCCAGGAGGGCCTGCCGTGCGCCTTCCTCCTGAGGTGTTGCGCCGGGGGTGAAGAGCGCGACCGTGGCGAACGACTCTCCCGTCGTTGCGACGTCCGCGCCTTCATCAGT
>JAFAZL010000279.1 GCA_019239815.1 Acidobacteriota bacterium | reverse complement strand
CCAGTGAGATCGGCAAGGGTGGGTGCGACAACCAACAACCAACTAAAGAACACTACTATCACTGCTCGTACTGCGAACCTATGCATTGCGACAGTTCCTCCCAAGAGATAGCGAACCAAGTGAAACCCTGGCGCTGCTCCCCCCTGGGCAGAGCTAGTCACGACCCTGATGCCACATCTCAATGCAATGCGCGTGCCAGTGAGAAAACAAAAGTATGCTTCTGGAATATGTTCAGAATGTAGCGCTTAGAAAAACTGAATCTCGGCGGTTCTATGGAAATATGCGAGGTATATGACTTTGTGAATCTCAAAGTTGATACAGAAAATTATCAGACGCTTGTTTTCCAAAATTATTTCAAGAAGTAATTTGTCGACATGACTCTCATTCATCGATTCAATTGTAATTTCGACGTTACGTGCCGCATGCGAAGGCAACCATCATGCTCACACTTGCATCTCGTCACGAATCTGTCTTGAGACATCAGAAAAGTTTCTGATGTGTGCGCGTTCCCATCCACTCTGAATACTTTTTCAAATTGATGAGTGCGCTTCGTCCGCGCAGTTCACGGAGAAACTGTTGTTCTTCGCGTGCCTCGACGGCGGAAAGCGGCTCGACGATGTCGTCAGAAGTTCGTTCGCTATCTTTGCGAAGAAGTTCGATGCCGACGTCCGCAGCTTGCACGCGGGCACGATCTTTCGCCAGAAAATCCCCAACCGCCACGGCGCCGGCGACTTGAAACTTCGCAGCGCGATCGCTGTTCATAGCTTCGATGCGCTGTTTAAGAGACGTGAGTGCAGCCTCAACACTTGCGCGATCAAATCGTGGCGTTTTCGCTCCCGACACGGTTTCGCCTGATGAAGTCGTAAGCCATTCCCCTGATTTGTGCGCCTCCGGCTGCACATACCCCTGTATCTCAAGCAACGCCACGACACGTTCGGCCTCTTCGCTCGAAATATTCAGCGTTTGCGACATATCGCGCAGAGACCAGGTCAACAAGCCCTTCGTATCGCGTAGGAAACTCATCGCCGCTTCAGCCGGGATCGGCGCGCGCATCGCAGAGCGCGCCGTCGGCGGTGCTTTTACTGCGGACGCCGTATTTTTGGAAGTTGCAGCGGGAGCAACGGCCAGAAGAGGTTTGCCTCTCGTGGCGTCGCCTCGTTTCGATTCTGGCGAGGCGCCTCGCACAGAAACCGCTGACGGCTTTCGCTTCGATGGTTTTGGCGGAGCTTGTTTTTTCACCGTTAGCCTGCCCGTGACAAATCGACCGGCAGGATAGCACGGACGTGCCTCGCTACTCCGCGCCGCGACAAAAACGAAAGCGCAGAGTCACCGCGAAAATCTCGCGACGCTCTGCGCTCTTCAATTGGCTAACTTTGCCCAGCAACTCTGCCTGGCGCCAGCCCATTCCCCGTGATTAAACGAGACCGCCAGTCACGCGCACCGTTTCCCCGGTCAGGTATTTCGAATCCGACGATGCAAGATAAACCGCCGTTGGCGCAATATCGTCAGGCAGACCGATCCGGCCGAGCGACGCCGTCGATTCGATCCACTTGCGCAAGTCGCCTTCGTTATAGCCCGCAGTAATCACTCCTTCGGTTTCGATCATTCCGGGATTAATCGAATTCACGCGAATTTTCCGTGGACCAAGCTCTTTCGAGAGCACCGCCGTGATAGCGTCGACCGACGCCTTGGTTGCGGTGTAGGTGGCGCTATTCGGTGGGTAGATGGTGCTGACGCCCGAGCCAATGTTGATTACGCTTCCGCCTTCAGGCCCGATTAACTTCACTGCTTCCTGCGTTGTGAGCAAGAGCCCAAGCACGTTCAAATTGAATTGCTTGTGAAACAGCTCCTCCGTAATGTTTTCGAGCGGCGCAAATTCATAAACGCCCGCATTGTTCACCAAAATATTCAGCTTGCCGTAAGCTTTCTTCGTCTCCGCAAACAATCGCGTGATATCCGCTTTCTTCGAAACATCGCCCTGTACCGCAATCGCTTTCCCACCCTTCGAAGTGATGTTCTTCACCACGCGATCCGCGCCTTCCTTGCTCGACGCGTAATTCACCACGACCGAAGCTCCTTCCGCGGCTAGCGCTTCAGCGATCGCCGCTCCAATGCCTTTGGACGCGCCGGTTACAACCGCTACTTGATTCGTAAGCTTTCCCATGACTCTCTCCCGCCCTCGACCCTCTAGGGCCTGTTTCAATAGTTAGACAATCGTCTAAAAGATGCGACAAAGAGACTCTGGTTGCATGAATTTCAGATTGCATTTCAGTGGGTCGGTAAGTCTCGTGTTCTGAGAGAACTGCGATGACCAATAATCGGCCGAGAAGAACTAGTAGAGGAGTATCGCCACCCGAAACCGTGCAAATCCTTGCGACCCACTCGTCGGATCGCAAGCGCCAACCGACGCCGTCCGAAACCGGCCACCAGAAATCTTCTGCTCTAGGTTCTCAGGCAGTCGGCTCAAATTCCCGCTTTCATACCGCGCAATCATTCCAGGACGCGGCCCCGCCCATCCATGATCCATTCCGCAAGTCTTCCGCGCGTCTTCCACGCCGCCAATCGCAATTCCGCCCGGGATGTCGCTCGCCGTCGCCGCGACCGTGCGCAGTGTCGCCGAATGTTCAGAACTCCGCTTGACCGCCGGTGCTGAACTTGGATTGTTAGCAAGATTCGTTACCTGCAACCCACGCGCTGCCAGAGCCGCCGCGACTACATGTTCCTGCTCGTTCAAGCTCAACTCGGGCACGGCCTGCGAAAAATCCTGCACCGCAAAAAGCATCGGCGCGCGCCCCGATCCGGGCCCAGGAGCTCCAACCGCAACAGCGATTCCGATATCCGTCAGTTCGGGGTCGAGCAGATTCGCCCGATGCGGCGGCGAATGCATCCAGCTCACGTGGATCATCTCCGCGCTCGGACCTTCTGCCACATTCTCTGCTACTTCAGTAAAACGCGCTCCAGCGCTCCGCGCGCGATCCTGCAACGGCGCCTCTCCGGCAAATTGATGTGAAAGCGTATTGTGCTGCACCATCTGCAACGCATGCGCATGAGCCGCAGCCGCGAGATTCGCATTCCAGCGCAACGGTGCGAGCCCCTGCGCGACTCGCTCGCGATTCGCATCTTCCAGCAAAGCGCGCTCCGCGTTGAACGTCTGCGGCACTGCATTCACCGTAATCCGTGGAGAAGAGAACAGTACCGCCACAAGAAACGCAATCGTCACCAGCCGGACGAGACTCGCATCGAGATCGTTAGAAACTTCGCGCGTGCGCAGGGCGGGCTCTTCGCGAACCGTAGCGCCGCGCTGATCGCGAACGGCAGCATTGAGGCGATCATCGCGAACCGTGATCCTGCGGCGCTCGCTCGTGGGCGGACGGAATCCGTTAATCAGCGAATCCAGCTTCGCCCACAAAACACCAAACACTTCGAGTTTGGACGTGCCGAACGACATTCCACGCTCCTGCTCCCATTAAACACGGGAGCGGTGCGCGAAGTGGCAATCGCGAAGAACAGTCGTGTGTGGAAAGGAAGCTGGACTGCCGAACAGGGTGAAAAAGTCGAAGGGTCGGTTGACCTTTTTGTATTTATGAAGTTGTCACGGTCAGATTAGCAGCCGGAAAGTGCCGCAAAGGCGACGTTATTACCCGCGGACGTGCACCGCGCTAAAGCTCAGAATCACGTGCCCACCGGAGGTGGGCCGACCAAAGCTGAGCATCGGGCGGAAACGCGAGAAGAGCAGCATCTGGTCGAGCTGCCGCCGCAAATCCAGGCTGCGCGGACCAGACAAAATTTCGTATCCAAGCATCTGACCGTGCGCATCGACCGTGACGTCGAGCAGCAACCCATGCGGCAGCGCCAACTCAGCGTCATGCTGATCGGGTGCCCACGCCTCGGGATAATCCGACAACGAAATCAGCTCCGCCGGCTGCAAAATATTCAACGGCACATCGTTCTGCACTGCGCGAACCGTAATCCCCGGAACAATGAGCTGCAGTACAACAGCGAACACAATGATCGCGGAGAAAAAGCCGCCGGTCGCAGGAAGCGTAATCGGCCGAAAAACGTTATCGAGCAAAATCTCCGCGCGGTCTCGCAAACGGCGCCATCGCGACGGCGCATCGGGAGCCGCTGTCGATTGCGCTGCGGCAACGCGGATGCGAGTCGCCAGACTTCCAGGCGGCAAACTACGCGGAACGCGCGAAAGCAGCGCGCTCAGCTTGCGGAACCGCTCCAGCTCTTCACGGCATCCCACGCATTCGTCGAGATGTTTGCGCAGATGAATCCGCTCTTGCGCTTGCGTGGCACCCGCGATGGTGCCGTCCATATACCCAGCGAGTTTGGCGCGCACAGAGGAACAATTCATGGCAGTTCCTCCCGAGTCGAATTTTTGCGCAGGAAATTGTACGTATCCGCAAAGTCCGCGGCTCGCCTCTGGAGCCCGGCTGCAAACGGCGACGACGTCGCAGCGTTCGCGCCATAAGCCGGCGCCGGCATCTGGATCACGTTCCTCCGCTCGACGCGCTGCACGTCGTGATGTGCAGCAGGCCGCTCGTTCAAAAGCGGCTCGAGCAATTCCTTCAGCGCGCGTCGTCCGCGCAAAATGCGCGACTTCACTGTGCCGACGCTGCACTCCAAGACTTCCGCGACCTCTTCGTAAGCAAGCCCTTCGAGATCGCGCAAAATCACCGCACTGCGAAACACATCCGGAATCTGCTGCAACGCGTTCTGTACCGCCGCCTGAATTTCGTGTGCCGCAAACTGATCGAAAGGAGTCTGAGCAAGATCTTCGATTTCAATGACCGCGTGACCTTCTTCCGGCTCCGCGTCGATCGAAACATTTTTCTGCAGGTGCCGCTTGAACCAGCGCTTGTGATTCAGTGCTTCGCGAATGGCGATGCGATAGAGCCAGGTCTTCAGCGAGCTGCCCTGGCGAAAACTGCGAATCCCGCGAAATGCCTTGAGAAAAACTTCCTGCGTACCGTCAGCGGCGTCCGCCACATCCCCAAGCATGCTCAGAATCAAATTGTAGACGGGACCGTGGTAGTGGGTGACCAGCCAGTCGAACGCGGTTTCCGACCCGGCCTGAAGCTCCGTCACGAGCCGGGTTTCATCACCGCTCCAAGTTAGGGCTCCAGCCCAATCCGACATCGACGGCCTTTCCGGCTCGGCGGGAAAGCCCGAGCCTTCATGACCAAAACCTTCGTGGCCATATGCTTCGGGGCCGAAAAAGCGCGACCTCTGCGACGGTCTTTGGAACGAATCAGGCATCCATCGGTCTTTCAGCCCGGTGTCCGTTCTGAATACTTAGACACCGGTAGGGGCGGCCATGTTTCCGCCGATGTGGCCATTCTGTCACTGAGGGTCCCCCTCCGCAATGGTCCGGAGGGTTTGGAACTGTCTCCCTCGCCGCTGCCGCGGCTTGGGGTTGGGTTAAGAAAAGAACCATCCCCCGGTGTTTTTGCGTAAGGATCTGATTCTAGGGAAGTTATGTCGTGAAATAGTGTAAGGATGTGATTCTGTGGGTGTTAGCGGGTAAACAGGGGAGTTCTCAGGCAGGAAAGCGGGAGGAAGCGATGGAGATCCAGCTAACACGCGGCATGATAGCAGATATTAGCTAGCTTGACAATAAATTAACTCAAGTTTACCGTTCGAATAGCCTCGCGTTCGGCTCGTATCCGGAGGCGGGGGACCGGCGCTCTGGTTTAGCGGGTTGCGGATTTATGCGCGAGGTAGATCGTATGGCGGCCTCCGCCGCTTTTCGCATGAGCGCAGGCCCGCTCAACTTTGACCACGAAACCGGCATGGCGAAGGCACCGTTCGAATTGTTTGTCCTCGCGGGCGGACCAGACAGCGAGCACGCCGTTGGTCTTCAGCGATCTAAAGGCGTTCGCGATTCCCGCATCGTCGTAGAGCGCGGAATTGTTCGAAACAGTGAACGCGGCTGGGCCGTTGTCCACATCGAGCAGGACCGCGTCGAACTGCACGGCGTTCGATCGTAGAGTGGCTGCGACATCATTCGTTTCGATGTGTACGCGTTTATCGTTCAACGGATGGGCGGCCAAAGCTCCCAAAGGGCCGCGATTCCACTCAACGACAGCAGGAACCAACTCAACGACGAAGACCTTCGATTGCGGTGAAAGAATATTTAGC
>JAFAZL010000085.1 GCA_019239815.1 Acidobacteriota bacterium | reverse complement strand
CGCGCTGAGCATCGACTTCAAATCGCCCGAAAAAATGTAGATTTTCACCTCGGGATGCGCGCCGCTTTCCACCTCCGACTGGAAGCCCGCGGGCAGATCGATTGCGGCTCGAATCCTTTTGTTGGAGATCAGATCCACGTAGTCAGGGCGAGGCTTCACGACACGCAGGTTCTTCGCATCCTTCAACTTCTGCACGACATCGGGCGAGTCACCGCCGCCCAGCACCATGATTTTCGATGGCTCGCGACTCGCCTGATCGGCAACCTCGACAAACGCATAGCCGATACCAACGGTCAGCACAGGAAATAGAAACAACGGAATCAGGATCGACGAAATCAATGTGCGGCTGTCGCGCAGCGCTTCGGTCAATTCTTTTCGATATACGATGCCGATGTTCCGGAGCGACATGTCAGTGGTCCTCCGGAGGTGGAACATAAACTGGCGCCACAACTTTGACGAAAATCTCTTCTAGGTGGCGCTCCCCGTATTTCGACCGCAAATCGTCCAGCGACCCTTCGGCGAGCAGTTTGCCGCCCTGGATGATTCCGATCACATCACACAATTTCTCGACTTCGCTCATGATGTGCGTGGAGAAAATCACAGTTTTGCCAAGGTCGCGGCACTCACGGATAAAGGCGGTGATCGTTCGAGCGGTCATGATATCGAGCCCGAGCGTCGGCTCGTCGAAAATCATGACCGCAGGGTCATGCACCAACGTTCGCGCAATCGACGTTTTCTGCTTCATGCCTGTGGAGAGCTTGTCGCAGCGGCGATCGCGGAAACCGTTCATGTCGAGCCGGTCGAATATTTTATCGACACGCTGATTCAACACCGCGTCGGACAATCCGTTCAGGCGGCCAAAGTACTGAACGACCTCGCGCGCGGTCAGGCGAGGATAGAGAGCGGTCGCCGTTGAAAGAAAACCCACGTTGGCGCGAACACGTTCCGGATGATCGATGACGTCGTGGCCGCAAACCATAGCAGTGCCATCTGTCGGCTCCAATATCGTCGCCAACATCCGTAGCGTCGTCGTTTTTCCCGCACCGTTGGCCCCCAACAGGCCATAAATCTGCCCCGGCTGGCAGCGAAAACTGACGCCGTCAACCGCGCGGATTACGCCGCGCTTCTTATCCCGGAAATGCTTGGAAAGATTCTGGACTTCGATCATTCATGCCCGCTTGTGATTTGCAGAGAAGGCGACGCTTCTTGTCCCGAGATGCCGCCACATAAAATGTTACTGGAAAGGTCATCGCGGCGCGACGCGAAAGCCTCCCATCCGTTCCATCCCACATTGCGCGAATCCCTAACCTGTCTATTGCCTATAGGGAGAACCGCGCCGCTGTTGCTACAATTATTCTCTTTGAGGCTCGCCAGACGACGGGTACGTAAGCCACCCAGCGGAGTCGATCCGCGGAATTTTGGGTGCGCGTGTGCGCGTCGATGGCTGAGTCATCGAATCGCTGCGCCAAAACGCTAAAGATGGAACGCATCGTCCGAAATCGCATCCTGATTTTCCTGGCGCTCGCCGCCATCCTTGCCGTCATACTCGTCAAAGTGAGCGGCCGCCAGCCCGTCGCGAAGATTAGTGCCGTGGTACCCGGCCGCCAGAATATCGTCGCTTCGATCTCGAGCAACGGCAAAGTCGAACCGATCGCGCCTTTCGTGATGCGCGCCCAGCTCGATACCTTCATCGAGAAGATTTACGTCGTCGAGGGACAGAACGTAAAAAAGGGGCAGCGTCTGCTCGATTTGAACGTTAAGGATGCGCAGGCCCAGCTCGCGCAGGCTCAGTCGAAGCTATTGAGTGCCGAAGAGGCGTTACGCGTTGCCAAAGGCGGCGGCCAGCCCGCCGAAGCGGCGCAAGCGACCGGCGCGCTCGCAACCGCGGTCGCGCAGCGTGATCGCTTGCAGCGCACCCATGACGCTCTTCAGCGCCTGATCGAACAGCATGCCGCCACGAAAGATGAGCTCGCCGCGAACGACGTCGAGCTTGCCAAAGCGCAGGCCGAGGTCACGCGCCTCACCGCCGTCAAGCAGCAGTTCGATCGCAGCGTCACCCTCAACGCTAACAGCGCGCCGCTCGCTGTCCAGCAGGCACAAAGCGAAATCGCCGCGCTCGAAGAGAAAGTTCGCAACGGACGTATCGTCGCCCCTTTGGATGGCACGCTGTATTCGCTGCCCGTGAAGACCGGCGACTACGTTCACCTCGGCGACTTGCTTGCCGAAATGGCCGATCTCAGCAAGGTTCGCGTTCGCGCGTTTATCGATGAGCCGGAGCTCGGGGCGCTCGCTCCAAACCAGCCTGTACGCATAACCTGGGATGCTTTCCCGAATCGGGTTTGGAACGGCAGAACCGAAACCGTGCCGAAGCAGGTCGTTGCACGCGGCTCGCGCAGTGTCGGTGAGCTTCTCTGTACCGTCGATAACGACAAACTCGAGCTGCTACCCAACATAAACGTCAATGTCCGCATCAATTCGAGTGAGCGCGACAACGTGCTCGCAGTTCCGCGCGGCTCAGTCGAGGGCGAAGGAAGCAAACGCTACGTCTATGTCGTCAAGCGCGGTGAACTCGGCAAAACCGTGCTCGAGCGTCGCGAAATTCAGGTGGGGATCGCCGATTCGACCAACTACGAAATCGTCTCGGGACTAAAGGAAGGCGAGATGGTCGCGCTGCCCGGCGATGTCGACCTCAAGAATGGAATGGTCGTTCGCATTATGAACACCGACGACAGCGCGGTTCGAGCTCGCCAGGACGGCAACTGATGCGTTCGTCCGTGCGTGTTTTGGTTTGCGTCTCAACATTGCTCGCACTGTTTTTCGGCATCTCCGTTTCTGTCCGAGCGTCGAGCCCGATACCTTCACCGCGCCCTGGCGATGCCATCGATTCCGCTCGGCAGGCCTACGAAGTCAGCGACTATCCTAAGGCGGTTCAGTTGCTCCAGGAAGCCGCAGCCAAAGATCCGAAGAACCCCGAAATTTTTCTGTTGCTGGCAAAGAGTTACAACGAGTTGCAACAGCACGATCAAGCTATAGCCAGCGCCGAGAAAGCCGTCTCGCTCGATCCAAAAAACTCCGTCTATCACGAATGGCTCGGCCGCGCGTACGGCGACAAGGCCGAGCACGCCGGCCCGTTTAGCGGCATGTCGCTCGCTAAAAAAACGCGCAAAGAATTTGACAGCGCAGTCAGTCTCGACGAAAAGAATTACTCCGCGCGTCAAGCCTTGATTGAATTCGATTGCAGCGCGCCTGGAATCGTTGGCGGCGGCGAGGACAAAGCCATACCTCACATCGCGCGTTTGACGGAGCTCGATGCCGCGGAGGGACATTACGCCGCAGGGAACTGCCGCCGCCAGAAAAAGGACTTCACGACGGCCGATGCCGAGTTCACGAAATCTCTGGCGAACCATCCGCAATCGGCGAACTTGATCTACGACATCGGCGACTACGCGATGAAGCACGGCCAGGCCGAGCGCCTGATCGCGGTCGCGAACGAAGGCGAAAAAATAGCCCCCAAGGACCCTCGCGGAAAGTTTTATCGCGCGGTATCCCTGATCTTGAAAAAGGAAAACGGCGAGCAAGCCGAAGCTCTGCTCCGCGACTATCTGAAGACAGCGCCGGTACGCAACGGCTACCCGCGTCCCCACGAAGCGCACGAATGGCTCGGCCGAAACTACGAAAACGAAAATAAGCCAGCCGCAGCGATTACCGAGTACGAAGCCGGGCTCAAACTCGACCCGAAAAGCCGCACAGCCTCCGACGCCCTCAAGCGTCTAAAGAAGTCATAGCCATGATGGACTTGCACGAAACGCTTTCTGTCTCAATCGATGCCCTTCGCGCCAATAAACTCCGCGCGATCCTCACTTCCCTCGGGGTCATTATCGGTAGCGCGTCAATCGTTCTCGTCGTTACCGTCGCGCTCACCAGCCAGAAATACGTCATCAGCCAGATCGAAGGGATCGGTTCCAACCTGGTTTACGTAGAGCTCGTAAACGCCAGCAGCAAGACGACGCCACTCAATTACGAAATCACGCTCGATGATATGAACGCCGTCAAAGCCAATTTACCCGAAGTCACAGAGGTCGCGGGGACTCGCGAGCTGCCGATGTCGATTGTTGTGCAGGGCCGAGAACGTCCGGTGAATCTCATCGGCGTCACATACGGCTATCAGGCGATTCGGCGTCTCGTGATTATGCGCGGCCGATATTTCGATTCGGCCGACATGGAGCAGCGCAGCAAGGTCTGCCTCATCACCAAGAAAGTTGCCGATCGTGTCTTCGGGCTCGACAATCCTATCGGCGGCTCGATTCGCATGGGCGAACTCAGCTTCACGGTGATCGGCGTTTTTCGGGAGCGTGTCTCGACTTTCGGCCTCTCCGAAATCAAAGATGAATCCGTCATTATCCCGCAGACACTAATGAAGTACTACACGGGCACGGAAGTTCTTCGCGTACTTTACGCTCAAGCCGAGCGCTCCGATCAGGTTGATTCCGTCGAGCGCGGCATTTCACAGATACTCCGCAGCCGTCATCCGCCGGGCGCCGAATACGATGTGCAGTCGCTCACCGCGATCCTCAGCGCCGCAAAAAATATTTCGCTCGCGCTAACGATCGTTCTCTTGCTGATCGCGTTCATCGCATTGCTCATCAGTGGCATCGGCATCATGAACATCATGCTCGTCACGGTAAAAGAGCGCACGCGCGAGATCGGCATTCGTAAGGCCATCGGCGCCGCCCATCGTGAAATCATGTATCAGTTTCTGCTCGAAGCGTTTCTAATCAGCGGCGGTGGCGCCGTCATCGGCATTCTCATTGGTCTAGCGATTCCCGCCGCCGTCTCGCCATTTCTTCCAGGCAATCTTCGCGTGCCGGTTTCGACGTGGAGCGTCATCGCGTCGTTCATCGTTTCTTGTTCGACCGGACTTCTCTTCGGCTATCTTCCCGCTAACCAGGCCGCAAGAATGCAGCCCATCGAATCACTGCGCTACGAATAAAATGGAGCACGCGTTTACGCAAGAGAGGTGAGCATGGCGAATCGCAACTCAACTCAACTTTGTAGCGCCAGCATTCTTGCTGGCGGTTGTCGACTGATGCTTGCCGCCGTGCTATTCATTGTCGGCACATCGCTCTTACTCACGCCCTTGAAAGCACAGGACGCGCCGCCTCAAGCGCAGGCGTCCTTTGGCACCCCTGGACCAGTCTCTTTAACGTTGAAGCGCGCCATCGAACTCGCGCTCCAAAACAGCAAAGATCTCCAGGTCGCCAAACTGCAAGCCACCCTCGCCGACCGCTCCGCCTATATCACCAAATCTCAGTTTCTCCCCAACGTCTACGCCGGCTCCGGCGCGGGCTACACCTTCGGCATCCCCGAAACTCCAGGCGGCCGTGCCCCCGCGTTATTCAGCGTCACCTACACCGAACAGGTCGTCAACGAACCTCTCCGTGGCCAAGCGAAAGAATTGCAAGAGCAGGCCAAGTCGCAGCGCATCCTTCTCGAAGACGCGCGCAGCACCGTTATCTCGCATACCGCCGCTGCGTATCTCGAACTCGTCATGGTTCGCCATTCGCTCGACCTCCTCCAAAAAGAACAAGGTAGTGCTGATAAAATTCTCGAGGTCACGCAGCAGCGCGAAAAAGAGAATCTCGAGCTCCCCGTCGAAGTCACGCGCTCTCAACTCACAAAAGCTCTGATCACCCAGCGCGTTCTCCAGCTCGAAGGTCGCCAGGACGAACTCGAAGTTTTCCTCCGCAATCAATGCGGCTTACAGCAGGAAACGCCGATCGAAGTCACGCCTGAAGATCTTCCCGGTGAAGCCGAGCAGGAAGGTGCCAACCTCGTAGCCCTGGCGATGCAAAATAATCCATCGATCCAAGCCGATGTCTCCGATGTTCGCGCCAAGCAATTTCGCCTCACCGGCGAAAAGCGCGGCTACTATCCCACTCTCGAACTCGTCTCCACTTACAGTTTGCTTGCCAAATTCAACAACTACGACGAGTTCTTCAAGACATTCGAACGCAACAATTTCAACGCCGGCGTTCAGGTTCAAGTCCCTATCTTCAGCGCACAAACCAAAGCCAATATCGCCCTCGCCGAAGTGAACCTCCGCATCGCCGAAGCGAACCTCGCCAGCAAAAAACAGGAGATCAGCGCCGCCGTGCGCCAAAAAACGCGTCACTTGCGCGAACGCGACGCCGCCAAAGAAGTCGCGCGTCTCGAACTCCAACTCGCTCAACAAGACGTCGCCGTCCTCCAGTCCCAACTCGACGAAGGCAAGGTGAACCTCCGCGAAGTCGAACGCGCCCGTGTTACCGAAAACGAAAAGTGGATGGCCTACCTCGACGCCAATTTCCAGCGACAGCAAGCCCAACTCGACCTGCTCCAAGCCGCCGGCCAACTCGACAAGGTCTGGCAGTAGCGCACAACGAAACCACACTCAAAATGCAACTCGACCAAACGTCACTACCCCTACTTCTCG
>JAFAZL010000932.1 GCA_019239815.1 Acidobacteriota bacterium | reverse complement strand
TTGATCACCAGCCGCGGGTCGCCAAACAAAATCTCCGCCGCTGCCTCAACGATGCGCGTCTTGCCCGAGCCGGTCGGCCCAAGAAAGAGCAAATTCCCAACTGGGCGGCCCGGCGAGTTCAATCCCGCGCAGAACACCTGGTACAAGTCCACCAGCGCCTGCACGCCTTCGTCCTGTCCCACGATCTTCGACCGCAACGAGTTCTGGAATTCCAGAGTCCCCGTGCTGCGTAAGTTGGGATCTAACGGAAGGATGTAGTCTTTCATGGCCGCCTCCTCACGCCCCGCGAACGGGACGCAATACCGAATCGCTCGCGCGGATACTCGAACTGCGCCAGTTTTACCTGCAGCGTGGACTGCAACAGCCGCAACTGCACCAGCAGCTCGTTCGCCACGCCGGACGACTCAGAAATTCGGAGGATCGGCGGAAACAGATCCGCGAGTTCCAAATTCAATTCGCGCAATCCACGCACCAGCTTCTGCATCGCCGGCGAGTCCAGATCCGCGAGATCGACTCCGTTACCGTTCACTTGCTCCCGCAGAGCTCTCCAATTCAGCTCCACGAATGGATGCTTCTTGGAAACTTCGCGCACCACTCGCTCCGTGATCTGCGCGCGTTCCCCGAGGCGGGCGAGATGAATCTGACGAACCTTCTCGCCACGGCGCACGTTGTGCACCAGATAGAACTTGTTCCCTTTGCGGCGAACAAACGCCATGACTTTTGCCTCGTGCATCCGACTCAGCGCGTAGTGTACATACCTTCCACTACACGCTCTAACGAATATTACGAATCATCGCGATAAATGTTTCGGATACGTTATGACTAGAACTTACCGCCAACCATTCGAACGCTTCATTCGAATTTTCGCTCGGTTTCATTCGCGTCTCGCATCCTTCCCATTCGAACGTCCCAAAAAGATGAAACTCGCGATTTTTCCTCCACTACAAACTACGAAGCACCCTGCTCATTAGATGCTTGCACTTCCTTCTGGTGCCCAAATACGACGTGCCGTTTGATATCGAGCTTGTCGCGGCGATGTAAATTTCCCAACTGCTATCCATTGCCGCTCGCCCGCTATTCTCATCGGCCAATCGCCTCATCGTGTTAAACACCGTTCCGGCGCTTTTGTCTTTATCGCCACCGCGCCGCACTTATAGCGTTCTGCAGAGCCCAAATCTGGCTCGAACAGGTCTGCACGAGCCAAATTTGGCCCGAACAGAAGTCGCGCCAAACTAGGCAGAAATGGCCTGTGGAAATAGGTCGCCGGCAGCGGCTTTCTCCGCGCACTCTGTGAACTCCGCGTCTCTGCGTTATCCTCTCCATTCTTTCGAAACGTTTCGTCCGATTCGTGAAAGGAACGCCGAAAAATGTCTCTCTGGGATCCGGTCTATAAGCTCGTGAAACAAATTCCGCGCGGGCGGGTATTATCTTATGGGGCTGTTGCTAAAGCCTTGCGCCTCAAGGGCGGCGCGCGGAGCGCCGGCCGCGCCATGTCCGCCACGCCGCAAGGCAAAGGCATCCCCTGGCACCGCGTTCTTAACGCCGCCGGAAAAATCGTCATCCACGAACCCTACGCCGGACTCCAGCGCAAGCTCCTCGAATCCGAAGGAATCGAAGTCCTCGAAAATCGCGTCAAGATGAAAACCTATCTCTGGACGCCACCGCGCAAGAAATCGAAAGAAACGGTCACGGCCAAACGTACAACCAAGCGACGATCGAAGTGACCGAGCCGGCAGTTGGGTGCCGCACCCTCAGCCTTCAGAGGGTGCGGATTTTGACTTCGACTTTGCTCCCACTTAGAGCCGACACCTGAGAGTGGCAAATGTCGAGTTTGGATTTTTGCGCGGCGCTCGCCCCCGAAACGAACCGGCAATCTGCTGTATGCTGGTACTGCTAGCAGGCGCTAACAAATTTCACGCGAGTCTATGCCCGAACAGGTCATTCAGGTCGACAACCTCATCAAGCGCTACGGCGAACTCGAAGCTGTTCGCGGCGTCAGCTTCAGCGTCAACGAAGGCGAAGT
>JAFAZL010000871.1 GCA_019239815.1 Acidobacteriota bacterium | reverse complement strand
CAGCGACATACAGGCCGTCATCGCCGATCTCCAGAAACAAATCCCTGACGCCGACGTCCACGGCATCCGCCAATTCACCGAAGCCGAAGGCAAAATCTACGACCGCATCAGCGGCCTCCTCACCGCCACCGTCGCCGTGGTCCTCATTCTTACGACGCTCTGCGTCATGGCCGCCATGACCAACGTCGCCATGGAACGCAAAAACGACGTCGGCCTCATGAAAGCGATCGGCGGAGCCACGCGTCGCGTACTCCGCCTCTTCCTCGCCGAAGCCGCAACGCTCGGCCTGATCGCCGGCCTCATCGGCGCCGCAGCAGGCCTCGCGCTCTCCGTCGCTCTCGGCAAAGCCGTCTTCGGCGTCGCAGCGCAGCCGCGCCTGATTGTGTATCCTGTAGTTGTGGCCCTGACGATCATTGTTGCCGTCGCTGGCGCGTATCCCCTGCGTCGGCTCGCCGGTATTCGTCCCGCGTCGGTATTTCGAGGTGAGGCGTGACGCCTCAAGTGCAAACCGCCCAAGTCGCGATTGAGTCGCTCACGAAAAAGTACGGCGCATTGCGCGCCGTCGATTCGCTTTCGTTCGAAATTCACGCTGGCGAATGGGTCGCGCTCATGGGTCCGTCCGGCTCCGGCAAAACGACGCTCATCAACGTTCTCGGCGGCCTCGACACGCTCACTTCCGGCCGCGTCGTGGTCGATGGCGTCGACCTCGCTAAACTGAGCGAAAGCCAACTCGTCCGCTATCGCGCCGAAAAAATCGGCTTCGTCTTTCAGCAGTTTCACCTCGTCCCATACCTCACAGCCGTCGAAAACGTAATGCTGGCGCAGTATTTTCACAGCATCACCGACGAATCCCAGGCCGCCGAAGCCCTCAAGCGCGTCGGCCTCGGCGATCGCCTAACGCATCTCCCCGCCCAGCTTTCCGGCGGCGAACAACAGCGCGTCGCAATCGCCCGCGCCCTCATCAATCAGCCGAAGCTGATCCTTGCCGACGAACCCACCGGCAATCTCGACGAGCAAAACGAAACAATCGTAATGGAACTATTCCGCGAACTGCACCGCGCCGGTCACACGATTTTGATGGTCACGCACGATCAAGACATCGCCCGCCAAGCCGACCGCCGCATCGAGCTCCAGCACGGCCGCCTTCATTACGACAGCCTCCTTCAAGGCCCGAATCACCCGATGCTCTGCCCGCTCGCGAATACCACCGACTGTTGCAGCGCCGGCCCAAGCGCGCCGACTGCCGACGATCAAATCCGTTTTGACCATTTGCTCGAGCAAATCTGGATCTTCGGCGAGGAAGGCAAGCCCGCCCGCGTCGACGCGTTGCACCCGACAGGCCCCGCCGGAAGTCTGCCGCTGATTACCGACGAATCCCCCGCGCGATTGCTGGGCCGCATGACCGAACTCCAACTCGTCCAATCCTTCAACGGCAGTGTCGAACTCACAGAAGCCGGCACGCGCCGAGCCCGCGACGTCGTCCGCCGTCATCGCCTGGCCGAGCGCCTTTTCAAAGACACATTCGCAATAGAAGACGCCGAAGCCCACAACCAAGCCTGCAAATTCGAACACATCATCAGCCCCGAACTCGATCAGCGCATTTGCACGTTCCTCGGCCATCCAAAAACTTGCCCGCACGGCAATCCAATCCCCCCCGGCGAATGCTGCGAGAAAAAGTAGCCAGAAAGAGTAGCCAACTTTGTCCAATCTGGTTTATCTGATTTTGTTCTTGTTTGCTTTCAACTTTAAACTGTCGACTGTCGACCTCTTCCATGCCAGCTCCTCTTGATCTCCGCAAAAAACCTGCCGCCGTAAAAATCCACGTCTCCACAGGCGCAGGCGTCGACATCACTTGGGCCGACGGCCACAGCAGCCACTACGATTTCGCTTTCCTCCGCGACGAGTGCCCCTGCGCTACCTGCAACGACGAACGTGCGCGCAAAGAATCCTTCGCCTCAGCGGGTCCAGCCTCCTCTGCAGCAGCCGTGCTCCCGATGTTCAAACCCAAACCTACCGCGCGCTCCGCGAATGCCGTCGGCAATTACGCCATCAACATCGCCTTCAGCGACGGCCACTCCACCGGAATCTACAGCTACGATCACCTCCGCCAGATTTGCCCCTGCCCCGACTGCGCCCGCGAATTTCGCTCGATCTGACGCGCACCTCACCAAATGAAAATCGTGTAAAAACAGCGACGCTCGTCCCTCGTTGAGTTGCCCGCCGGTACAAATTTATGGAATGCTGCGGATACTCCTTAGCAACAAAAACCGAGGTGTATCCATGGGTTGCAGTCCCGAAACGCTCCGCTCTGTGCCACTCTTCTCGCTTTTCGACGAAGACGAAATTTGCGTCCTGGCCAACGAAGTCGAGATCAAAGATTTCGTCCCCCGCCAGCGCATCTACAAAATCGGAGACAACAGCGGCCGTGCCTACGTAATGGTCTCAGGCAAAGTCCGCGTCACGATCTTTGACGAAGACCATCAAGAGGTCGTTGTCGATGAGCCGTCGCACGGCGAATTTTTTGGCTTCGCCTCGATGCTCGAACAGACGCCGCATCAGACCAACGCGATCGCGCTTGAAAATACGCGCTGCCTCGAAGTCGATCGCCACGATATTCAGGTGCTCCTCGAACGCAAACCCCACGCGGGCATGGACATGCTCACCGTGCTTGGTCGCCAATTCCACGCCGCGCAGCACCTCGTGCGATTGCGCGCCGCCCGCAATCCCAACGAAGTCATCGAAGAAGACGCCACATTTGGTGACCACGTTGCCGACGCAGTCGCACATTTCGGCGGTTCCTGGACGTTCATCCTGGCGGTCTTGGCGGTGCTGGGAGCCTACGTGATCGCAAACGTGTGGCTCGCCCAGCGCGCATGGGATCCGTATCCGTTTATCTTGCTGAATCTATTTTTGTCGATGCTCGCCGCGATCCAGG
>JAFAZL010000602.1 GCA_019239815.1 Acidobacteriota bacterium | reverse complement strand
CGCATGACGATTTCAAGCGGTGTCTAACGGTTCGTTCATAAGAACTGCCAGTTCCGAACGCTGCAAACTTTTCCGATGCACCCGCGAACAAAATCCGACACAATGTCGCGCCATGAGCCAGACCAAATTCTTACTACTGCTCGCAGTCGCATCGCTTCTACTCGCATTCGGCGCAAGCACACGAGCGCAGAGCCTCCCTGCCGCCATCACCACCGATCCCCCTCGCGACAAAGACTTCCCCGCCGCGATGGAAGCGCCCGACATCATCAGCCACAACACGCGCCTCAACGCTGTCTTCTATCTCGCATCCGGCGCCGGACCGCATCCCGTCGTCCTGCTGCTCCACGGATTCCCAGGCAACGAACAGAACATGGATCTTGCTACGCCATCCGCCGCGCCGATTGGAACGTGCTCATTCCGCACTATCGCGGCTCCTGGGGCAGCGCCGGCAATTTCTCCTTCAGCAATGCCATCGAAGACACGCAGTCCGCAATCGCATTTCTTCGCAATCCCGACAACGCGAAGAAATACCGAACCGATTCCACAAAGATCGCGATCGTCGGTCACAGCATGGGCGGCTTCCTCGGTCTCTACGCCACCGCGCACGATCCTGCCATTGTCGGCATGGCCGCAATCTCCGCGTGGAATCTTGGCGCTTCAGCCGCGCGTCCCGAAAGCCCGGCCCGCACAAAGAGTTTTCACGACGCTTCGCCCCGACTCGCCGGAACGACGCCCGAAGGCATGCTAAACGAGGCAAAACAAAATGCAACAAAGTGGAATTATGTCGACTGGTCCAACGATCTGAAGTCGCGCCCGATTTTCGTCGTCGAATCATCCGACGGCAACGTCCCCGACAATCACGCTCTCTTTGAAGCCTTGCAAAAAGCCGGCGACGCCCGCGCCACCGAAATCCACATGGAAACCGATCACGGCTACAACGACCACCGCATCGCGCTGCAAACCGCCATCCTCAACTGGCTCGACACTCTGTCTCACGCACCTAACTGAGCCTAGCGCACCAACCAGCTAAGAATTGTCATCCTGAGCGCCCTCCGGTGGATGGCCGAAGGATCTCAACCGCTCCTCAATTCAAGACCAACACGCAAGTTCCAACGTCGGACAGTGTTGATCGCAAGAAGCCTTCGATCGACTCGCCGAATCAATGACACCGGTCAGCCTCTCTATGCGTCCATTTCACTTGTTGTTCGGGAGAGAAGGAAACCTCATTGCGCAAGCATCACATCGCGGCATGGATCATCGGCGGGCTGATCATCGCCTACTGCTACGCCTTCATCAACGCGATCACCGCAGCCAGCGAGAATTCCGGTCAGTGCAAAGCGCTCGAATCGGCCGCGATCACCGGCCACAAAATCCCGATGTCGGTCTCGCAGCCCAACACACCCGCAGCCTTCTGCGAACTCGGCGTTCACTTCCCGCTCCTGCGCACCTACTTCACCGTTTTCATCTACGGCGTCCTCGACCGTACGCAGCAAGATGCAATCGTCACATCGCTCCGCAGCGCACCACGCGGCCCCAACCCGAAAAAAATCCTCGTCCAGTTCTTCGAGAAGGAAAACTGGCGCCCCTGGTCCGACCCCGCCTCGGGCCGCAGTGGCGGTAACCGCGGCCGCGAACACCCCATCGCGACCCAATGGATTCCGTAGCGAGCTCGCGGCTCCAGGAGGCAGAGCGTGGTCAATGTCGCTTCATTCCGCGGAAAAACCTGTACTTTCGTCCAGCCGAGGCATGCAAATAGCGAGTCGAGCACAGAAATCCAACGTTTTCCGCGCTTCCCGCAATCAAAAGTAGAAAATAGATGGGCCAACCAGAGATATGGTGGCCCACTGAGTGCCACTCTTGAACGAATCAGGGCCATGACAGCCTTCATTCAGAGGTTCGGGACGCGCACCAAAAGTCCCAAGCAGTAGTAAAATCGCCGTGAAGGAGTCAGTGGGTGCCTACATACGATAGAGGCGATTACGTCAAGGTTGAGTTCCCTGACGAAGCCACCGGCATCGATGAGTGGATGTGGGTAAGGGTTCACCGGTGCGATGACTCGCAGCGACTTGTCTTCGGCAGCCTAGATAGCGTGCCAGTGAACGATTACGACGGCAAACTGAAGCTCGGAACTGAACTCGCAATCAGCTTTGAGAAGATACGCGACCACCGGAAACCATCTGACTTTGAGAAGCCGAACTGACGCCAAGTTCCGGCTTCAAGACGGCTGACAGCTTTCCTAACAGAACTTCGGGCCTTCTAGTCCAACACTCCCACACGGTGAAGACCTTCCAACCTGCCTTTCGCAACGCCCGAACGTGGCGTCTATCACGCTTCACGTTTCCTATTCTCTTGTTCTGCCAGAACTCCGCGTTGGTGGCTGGCTTGACACGCCCGTAGCGGCAGCGATGCACGTGCCAGAAACAACCGTGAACAAAGATTGCCATCTTTCGGTTGCGCAGAACGATGTCTGGTTTGCCCGGCAGTGTGCGGCTGTGCAGGCTATGTTTTATCCCGAACTCGCGGAGCAATCGGCGCACGGCAACTTCAGGTTTCGTGTGCTTGCCGCGAATCGCAGCCATGCAGCGACTTCGCTGTTCCGGTGTCAGTACATCAGTCACTCAGCCAGCCTTCGCCT
>JAFAZL010000580.1 GCA_019239815.1 Acidobacteriota bacterium | reverse complement strand
GAGATGCCGTTTCACTCATGCGCAACACCGCAGAGAAAAACGGAGGTTCTCGCTGTGATCGAAGAGAGATTCCTCCACTGCGCGAGCCGACGCGTTCGCAGGACCGAACGCGGAAGAAAAGGCATCGGCTCGCTCCGGTCGAATGACAGGTTTTTAAGTTGGCGCGATCCGGATTGAAGATTCGCTCCTCGCAAAAGGTGGCGCAACGGAGAGAAGTGCATCACAAAACGCAGAGGAGTTCGTAGAGGAGATTGGCGCCGAGGAGGCTGGTGATTTCGCCGGTGTCGAATGGCGGACTTACTTCGACGAGATCGCAGCCGATGATGTTGAGGCCGCGAAGCGCACGCACCAATTGCAAAATTTGATGGCTCGTGAAGCCGCCGACTTGCGGAGTGCCGGTGCCGGGAGCGTAGGCAGGGTCGACGCAATCGATATCGAGCGTGACGTAGACGGGCTTGTTCTTGAATGCAGCTAGATGCCGCTTCACCGGCGCCATTCCTTTTTCGTGGAATTCTTCGGCGGTGACCATGCGCACTTTGTGTTCGCGTGCAAAATTGAAATCGTCTTCGGCGTAAACCTGTCCGCGCAAGCCGACTTGCAGAACGCCGCCGTCATTTAAAAGGCCTTCCTCGAATGCGCGGCGGAATGGCGTGCCGTGCGAATACTTGCTGCCGAAATATTCGTCCCAGAGATCGTTATGCGCGTCGAACTGAATCAAATTCACCGGGGCGCCATGATATTTCGCGATCGCCCGCAGTATCGGCAAGCTGATGGAGTGGTCGCCGCCTACACAGAGGGTACGGGCTCCGCCGACGAGGATCGGCGTGATGCCGCGCTCGATGCGACGAAACGTGTCTTCGATCGAGAGCGGATTGACCGGCAGGTCGCCAAAATCGGCGATGCGATATTTCTCGAACGGATTGACTTTGAGGACGGGATTCCACGGGCGAATGATCGCCGACTGGACCCGAACGTAGCGCGGGCCGAAACGTGGGCCGGGGCGATAGGTTGTGCCTCCGTCGAACGGGACGCCCACGATGGCGATATCGAGTTCGTTGGGATCGGTGATGTTGGGCAGGCGGCAGAACGTCGGGATTCCGGTGAAGCGGGCGTACTCGAGCGCATCGGTGGGTCGAGGATGCGGGAGGGTGAACTCGCGGGCGCGCTTCAGTTTAGGCATTAGGCGGAGATGTTAGGTGGCGAGCTTCGGCAAGTCAATTGAGGGAACGGCAAGAGGAAGAGGATTCACCACAGAAGGCGCAGTGTTCACAGAAGAAAGACTGCAAACTGATTGATAAGGATGGACATCCGAACGCTCTTGGCGAGCGGAATGGCGTTCGCGCCTAAACTATTGAAGAGAGACAATTTATGCCCAAAGCGAGCGGGGTGTGGATAACTGGGAGCGCGTTCACACAACGTTCATGTAGGGGTAACAAAGAGGGAGGATTCTGGAGGTGTCCCTAGGGTAGCCTCAGGAATCCCGAACCAGGCTGGGACACTTAAGACGTGCAACTGGAGATTTCTTCGAGCTGGAGTTTGAGGCTTGCCGCGCTGTGGTTTGCGTGCGCATTGTCTATTCCAACGGCTCGACCGCAACAGGCGTCCGGGAAAACCCCAAGCGGCGCGGCCAATTCCAGCGGGGCAGCGACGGCGCCCGGGGTCGCGGGCGACGCGCCGGCCCCGGCAAAAAGCGCGGCGGGCGGCGACGGGAGATGTTTTCGTGCTGCGGTAGGCTCTGAAGTTCCTGAGCCGGAGGATTTGCGCAGCGTTGATGGAGTTTTGAAGGTTGATCTGGCGTTTCGGAGTTTTGTCGATTCGAAAGGAGAGGTGCGCTATTGCTACGTCACACTGAACGGGAAACAGTCACCTACGCTCCGCGTGAAGCCGGGCGATACGGTCATTCTAAACTTCAAGAACGAGGCGACGGCAGCGTTGCCGCAAACGCGGACGGCAAGGGCCGCGCAGGAGGGCGGAGCGGCCGCCGAGGCGGGCGCGTCAGCTCACACGGGAATGCAGATGAATTCCGCCAATACGCCGGCGGCACCTTGCACGACCGGCAAGATGAAGGCGACATCGACTAACCTGCATTTTCACGGGCTGACGGTTCCGGCGACGTGTCATCAAGACGATGTGATGCACACGATGATCGAAACGGGTAGCGCGCCTTACGAATATAAATTTCAGATTCCGGCGGACGAGCCGCCCGGATTGTATTGGTATCACCCGCACATTCACGGCTTTACGAAAGCGCAAGTACTGGGCGGCGCGTCAGCGGCGCTTGTGGTGGAAGGGATCGAGCGAGCGATTCCCGATCTCGCGGGATTGCCGGAGCGCGTGTTTATCATTCGCGATCAGAGTTTG
>JAFAZL010000469.1 GCA_019239815.1 Acidobacteriota bacterium | reverse complement strand
ACGCGCTCATCCAGCACATCCCACCGCCTGAAGAAAAAGGCCGCACCATCGCGGTCGCCAATCTCCTCTCGTTCGTGGGTGTCGCCCTCCAGCCACTCGCTCAATACGCAATGCTCCGTCTCGGCCATCCCGATCCCTCTCGTATTTTTCTCGTCTCAGCCGGAATGAGCGTTGTGATAGGCATCCTCTTATTGCGCATGATGCCCGCTCTCGGCAGTCGCGCCCTCCACTGGACGCGGCTCCGCTCAAGCGATAATCTATAGCCTCCGCTGAATCCCACGACTGTCTCCGCCGCAGCCGTTGGACCTTTTTTCAACGTCGCGCCGCGTGTGCGACGCCGTCGAGGCCAGCAGGCATGTCCACCGTCGTCACGATTCCAGGCACGACTCCTCCCAAACGCGGCCTCCGCGAATCCATGGAGCGCGTCCTCAAAGAGCTCGAATCCGTCCGCAAAGATCCCGCGCCCGATCCGGTCCACGACCTCCGCGTCGCCATCCGCCGCTGCCGCTCCGTCGGCGCCGTCTTCCAGGAAGTCGATCCCGATCCCGCCTGGAGCGAACTCCGCCGCGTCCCGCGCAAACTCTTTCGCCGCCTCGGCGCCCTTCGCGACGCTCAAGTCATGGACGACTGGGTCAAGCACCTCGCGCCCGAAGGCGACCCGCTCCGCGCCAAACTTCACTCGCACTTTGCCGATGGCGAGCCCGACCTCCGCGCTCGCGCTCTCCGTTCCATCGAAAAATTCGACGCCAAATCCTGGACGCGCCTCGAACAAAAACTCCGCGCCCGCATTCGGCTCGTTCCGCCGTCGAGCCTTGCCGCGCAGTGCCTCGCCGTCGAGCGCATCGACGAAGCCCGCGATCTTCACGCCCGCGCACAGCGCACCGACAGTCCCACCACGTGGCACGAACTTCGCATCGGCATCAAGCGCTTCCGTTACACCGTCGAAAATCTGCTTCCGAATCACTACATCCTGTGGAGCAAAAATCTCAAACGCCTCCAGGATCTGCTCGGCGACGTCCACGATCTCGACGTCCTCGCCGAGCTCATCAAAGAAGTTGTCGACAAACAATCGCCCGACGACGACGCCGCCAAACACGCACTCACCGACGCGCACCACATCTGGCAGGAAATCATCCATCGCGAACGCAACGAGCGCGTCGAAACCTATCGCCAGCTCACGCTCGGCAAGACCAGCCTCTGGAACGATTGGCGCCACGGCTTGCCGCAAGGCAAACGCCTCGCGCTGGCCTCGATGGCGCGCCTTCGCGCAACGGCTCGCGCCACGGACTCGCACCCGCATCGCACCGCGCAGATCTCTCGCTTCTCGATCACACTCTTCGACGCCTTGCGCCGTGCGCACGCCGCGCCCGCCTTCGGCGAGCAAAATATGCGCCGCGTCATGCGCGCCGCTGCGCGACTGCATCGCGTCGGAGGCGTCCGCCACGCCAAGCCCGCGCACAAATCCACGCGAAAAGCTGCGCGTCGATTCCTCCGCGAGCTTCCGATGCCTCCCAGTTGGACTTACGAAGAGTGGGATCTACTCGGCTGGGCCGTTCGCTTCCATCGCGGACCGGAGCCAAGCCCCGAGCGCGGCACTTTCTCGACGCTTTCTGACGAGCAGCAAAAAAACATTCAAGCCATCGCCGGAGTTCTTCGCCTCGCACGCGCCCTCCGCAAGTGCGGTCTCGATACCTGCGAAGGCCTCCGCGCCGAGAAAACTCCCGACGCCGTCGTCCTCAACGTCCCC
Organism: Acidobacteriota bacterium; assembly: GCA_019239815.1. The sequence continues at coordinate 796 of JAFAZL010000469.1, read as the reverse complement.
GGCCTCACCGACTCCGTCGAAAACGCCGCGCGCCTCGCCGCGGCAAAGCACTTGCTCGACACCTACATCGGCAAGCCGCTCCTGCTCAAACGTGTTCCTCAACGCGCGCCCGCTTCACCTCAAAACCAATCCAACGTCATCGATCTACTCGCGGACTTCGAACGCCACCAGCAAGCTCATCCGCACAAAATGCTGGCCGCCACGGCCGGTTCCGTCGCCTCCGACTAACGCTACTCGCTTCACACTCTTTTCTCCTTCGTACAATCCGGTAGTTGCTCACAGCCATTCCCTCGGTGTACGCTCCCCGCAACGGAACGTCGGTCGGTTCACTTTCCGCTTGTTTCCTGTTTTCTTGGTCGGCCCCTAACCCTGGAGAATCGCAAAACTCGCAGTCCGCCTCGTCGCGGAGAAAGCAGAAAAAACTATGCGCATTCGATCGTTCGGTGCCCTGGCGTTGTTGTGTGCCTTAGTTATGCCAATCAGTGCAGACCGCGCCACCGCGCAGTCATCGGAAAAACCCGCACAGTACACCTATGTCTCCGAGTGGGGCGTCCCGCGCGCGATGTGGGGCGACTACCTGAAAGGTGAAGCCGCCGACAACGAGCTCATGAAGAAGGGTATGGCGGACGGCGTAATCACGGGTTACGGAACATTCGCGGTACTCAACCACGGGGAGGCGGGTTGGACGCATGGCACGTGGTTCAACGCCACTTCGATCGCCAACCTGCTCAAGTTCCTGGAAGTCCTACGCAACGCGCCGAACGCTACCGATGCTCCTCTCGCCGCGGCCAAGCAT
>JAFAZL010000372.1 GCA_019239815.1 Acidobacteriota bacterium | reverse complement strand
GGAGAAGCCGGGATTTTTGCGCAGCATTCGGAAAGCGAAGCGGAAATCCTGAATCGCCGTTTCGATGAACGGGAGGCCGCGGAGTTCGCGATTGGTTTCTTTGAGCTGGGTGTGGCCGCCGAGACGAATGCGCGCAGCGCGGGCGGCTTCTTCGGGGGTCATGCCGCGGCGAATGTTTTCCTGTGTCGCCATGTCGAGATGCGTGTCGAGCTCGTGCTGAAAGTCGCGGTCGACCATTTGGGTCGAGGCTTGCGCACGGAAACGCGAAACGAGGGATTTCAGAAAGGCGAACATGGCTGGGTCTCAGCTCCTTTCGTCGATGCGAAGAACGCGGCCGATCACGTCGGCGATGCGGCGCCAATTTTGGGTTTCGGCGTGGAGCTGCTTGCGACCGGATTTGGTGATGGAGTAGAAGCGCGCTTTGCGATTGTTTTCGGAAGTGCCCCACTCAGCAGCGATCCATCCTTTGTGGAGAAGGCGGACGAGCGAGGCGTAAATCGTGCCTTGATTGATTTGCAGGGCTTCTTCGCTGATTTGCTCGATGCGGCGGGCAATGCCGTAGCCGTGTAGCGAGCCCATGGCGGCGAGCGTTTTGAGAACCATGAGATCGAGCGTGCCTTGGAGGATTTCGGATTTGGAATCGGTGGACATGATCGCGGTCCTGCTCCTGTGGGATGGTGACAGGAGTATGTCACGACTCCTGTGGCGTGGCAACAGGAAAGAAGGTGAAACTAACCGAAGGCGGTATGCTCGTATCCTGCACATCCGACCGCGGTCCACTCGCGAAGGGACGTCCAGTTGACAAATCGAAAAACCACGAGAGTTGAGCGATTCAGCGGAATCATCGAGATTCGAGGGATCAATCCCTACATAAATGTCAAAGCGGCGATTATGGTTCGACTCAAAGCGGGTTGGCGCAAGCCCATGCCCGTTTTGGTCCGTATCAATGGACAACCCACGCCACCGTGGAGGATTAACTTGATGCCGAGAGGAGCCGGTGATTTTTATTTGTATCTTCACGGCAATGTGCGGAAAGCATCGGGAACCCGAGTGGGTGACCGCGTGCGAGTGGAATTGAGATTTGACGACTCCTATCGGGCTGGAGCCGCCGGCTATAAGATGCCGGCGTGGTTCGACGCTGCGCTACGATCGAAGCGCCAGGCGAAAGCGGCGTGGAATGCGCTTGTTTCGAGTCGCAAAAAGGAAGTTCTTCGCTACTTCGCTGGGTTGAAGTCAGCGGAGGCGAGGGAACGCAACTTGCGAAGGGTTATGGAAGTTCTTTCCGGAAAAAAAGCGCGCTTTATGGCCCGGACTTGGACAAACGGCAAGTAAGCGGCGGACCGGCGTGACAACAGGAAAGATACTCATGCCTTGCGACGGGTGGCGCCGTTAGCTAGGAACGTGATTCGGCGAGAGCAATGACGAGAACGATCAGAGCCACGATGGAAAGGAAGGCTCGCGCGATGTGCGAATACTCCCAACGGTTCCGCATGCTGGTGAAGTCTGTGACGGGTTTCTCTTGCGAATGTGGGCCGCTGCTTCTTTCAGTTCCGAAGAACTTTGAGCCTGCATTTGCCATTTGCTGGTTCCGCAGCCAAAAACGGTTGGTCGGCTGAGTGACGAACCAGAAGACTGCGTGCATGGCGACTAAGGCGACGAGTCCGACGGCGATCCAGGCGAAGCTTCGTTCGTCGCGCATCGCAATGAGAAGCGTGAACGAACCTATGATCGCGAGCGGTTCGCCGATGCCGCCTATGGTGAATCCTGGATAGTAGATCGTCTGAATGGCCATGTAGGTGTCGGGGTTGAGACGCATTTTGCCTGGGAATTCGAGGGCGTGGGCAAGCGCCAAGCTCATCGCGACGGCGGCGAAGAAAATTGTAATCACCTCCAGAACGAGGATCATTCGAACACCTCGATTTCAGCTTACGAGGTCAGGTCATCATCATCTGCGCATGCGCGCAATGGGGTGTTTGCCTTACGCCACTGTTTCTGGAAGGTTCGGAGAGAACGCCGCCGACGATCGAGAAGCGATCTGGAATTGTGGAGTAATCGGCTAAAGTCCTCTAGAATAAATGAGGCACGTCATGTCGGGGCGTAGCGCAGCCTGGTAGCGCGCCTGCCTTGGGCGCACACCCTGGCACCCTAACGACTCCATCCAATTCTTCTAACTACTATTGTTTCCAACAAATCGGGGAACCTGCTTTCGCTCAAAAGCTAACTCCAATCTGTTGAAAACGATCGATTCGTGCACAGTCTGTGCACAGTAGGCGCGTCTGCTTTTTGGAAATGTGCATGCCTGCCTGGTGACCGTGCGTTTCCAACTCACATTCTGAATCCATGCGCAAACCAACTCTGGTCGGCGCTGATTTTGTGTTTTACTTCGGCGCGCAGTGGCCTATTTCCGATTTAATGGTAAGAGCGATGGAGACTCAAACGCAGCGACCGCCAAATGCCGCAACAGATCGCCAACAGTAAACTCGCCCGGTGCCTAGGTCTAATCGATCTTGTCCGGCGGAATACACCGGGCCACGGGCTTGAATGAACAGGCTACGGTAGATGGTCTCGTGGGACACGTGCATGCTCTGGTCATCGGGATACTTGATCTTCAACCATCGGGAAATCTGCTCTGGCGACCAGTCCAGGATCAGTCTACTCGCAACGATGTTCCGTAACTTACGGTTGCCCCCAGAAGGCATCGCTTCGGCCGCAACGTCGAATACCAAGCTTGCCGATCCGCGTCATGGGCACGATAGGCAGGGCGGCCGCCATGGCGCGAGATTTCCCGGCTCACTGTCGACGCTGCTCGAGCAAGGCGACTGGCGATCTCACGAGTCGACGCCGCGGAAGCGATTCCTCGCGAGATGTCTTCTCGCTCCGCGACAGTGAGTGCTAGCCGCGAGCGGCGTCGAGCAATAGGAGGGATGCCACCGCGAGGCAACAACACGGCACGAATGCAGCTATGGGGCTTATCAAAAACCCGCCCAAGCTCATGCAGCGACTGTCCCGCTTTCCAGCGGATCCAAACTTCATGCTTCTCCATCGCAGAAAGACCAAACCCTATCCCTGGCCTCATGCCAACACCACCTTTTCAGAGCAGACCTACATCAGATGATGTTGCATCGACCTATCGAATTCACCCGACTTATCGGGAGTTCAGGGCGCACTGAGTTGTCGACCAAAAAGCCTTGCTTCCCTAATTCGCTGACAAGAGTCTAAGATAGTGTCCTGTCATTCATCGACAGGAGACTCGTTTATGGCTAAGCCTACAGACCTTGTGCAGGGCACGTTGGACCTCTTGATCTTGAGAACCCTTGCGCTCCAGCCCATGCACGGCTGGGGAATCGCACAACGCATCCGGCAGGTCTCCAACGAGGTCTTGCAGGTGAACCAAGGGGCGCTGTATCCCGCACTCCATCGCCTTGAGCAACAGGGCTGGATTCGCGCCAAATGGGGAGAGTCTGAGAACAATCGCCGCGCCAAATTTTATTCGATGACTCCAGACGGCGCGAAATATCTGCGCCAAGAGCAAGAGCAATGGAAGCGCCTTTCATCAGCCATCGGGCTGGTCCTCGATATGTCTTAGGGAGATATCCTAAGGAGCCGGAGCCATGCGTTGGTACTACAAATTGCCACTTCGGATGCGCTCGCTTTTCCGCAAAGACAAAGCGGAACTGGAACTCGACGAAGAGCTTCGGTTTCATCTGCAGAGTCAAATCGAAGAATGCGTCAAGCAAGGAATGAATCCGCAAGAAGCTCGTCATGCCGCTTTTCGCGCGCTCGGAGGCGTCGAACAAGTGAAAGAGGAATGCCGCGACGCACGCCGGATCAATTTTGTTGACAATTTTCTGCAAGATGGCCGCTTCGGTCTTCGTATGTTTCGCAGAAGTCCCGGTTTTGCGGTCATTGCGTGCGTGACGCTCGCCCTTGGAATCGGGGCCACAACTTCTATCTTTAGTGTAGTTAAGACGGTGATCTTCGCTCCTCTGCCGTTTCGTCAACCAGAGAATCTCGTCCACGTCTGGGGTTCGGATGGGCCCCCAGGGCAACATTATCGCCGCGGAGATCAAGTCTTCTTCAGTTCTGCTCGCCCGGCCGATCTTTATGATTGGCGAGAACAAAATCAGAGTTTCGAAAGAATTAGCGCTTATCGGAAGTGCTCCATGCTGCTGACCGGCGGCAAGGAAACAGATCTCGTGGACGGGCAAGAGGTCTACGACGATTTCTTCGAGATGCTCGGCACTCCAGCGCAGTTGGGCCGCGGTCTTCAGGCCAGCGACTATGAATCAGGTGGCGCTCATGTAGTGGTGATCAGCAATCGCATGTGGGTGCAGCGACTGGCCGCCAATCCTGACATCATTGGGGCGCGAATTTCTCTTGATCGGGAGTCGTACCAAATTGTGGGCGTGATGCCGGCGACTTTCTATCCGACTCCGTGGGGCTACTCAGAGTTCTGGATACCGCACTTGGCCAATCAGGGAGAGAGAAGCGACCGCAAGTCCTGGGGTTTGATCCCGCTGGCCAGGCTCAAGCCGGGAATCACCTGGGAACAAGCTCAAATTCAGTTCGACGTTATTTCGGCGCGGCTCATCGAGGATCATCCCGACGATTTCCTTAACGCAGTCGTCGTTCCGATGGATGCACAGCTTATCGGCAGTAGTTGGAAGCTTCTCTTGCTGCTCTCGGGCGGAGTCACGCTGTTATTGCTGATAGCATTAGTCAACGTGGCCAATCTTCTTCTAGCGCGAGTGCTTGAACGGCAGACAGAATTCGCAATTCGCAAAGCGTTGGGCGCCAGCGGCGCACGGATTGCATACCAGCTGTTCATTGAAAACCTCGGTCTGTCGTTGGCTGCGGGAGCGTTAGGTTTCGGTTTTGCATTTGTTCTAACCAAGGTGATGCTGGCAAACCTGCCTGAATCCACCGGTCTGCCTAGGCTTGAAACGGTGAGGGTTGACTTTCCTTTGCTCGCATTTGTTTGCGGTATCTGTTTCGTCGCGAGCATGACGTGCAGTCTTATGACGCTGAAAAACTCACGCGACCGTTCCAGCCTCACACTCCAGATAGAAGGACGCGCTTTTTCTTCTGGCAGTGGTAAGCGGCGGCTAGGGCGGGCATTCATTGTGAGTGAATTTGTGTTCTCTCTCGTGCTGCTCATTCTGGGAGTCATTCTAGTGCAAAGCTTTGTCCGGCTCCGGCGTGTTGATCCCGGTTTCGATCCCAGCAACCTGCTCGCATTCCGTGTGCAGGTCCCGGCTGTTAGTTATGGGAAGTTTTCTTTCGGCGCCAAGGATCCCCGACGAGAGCGGCTCTACGAACAGCTTGAACAAATCATCGCCGCGGTTCCCGGAATAGAGTCCGTGGCGATGTCGGCGCTCTTGCCGTTGCGACATGAAATCAACCCTTCGCCTGTCGTTATCCCAGGACACGAGCCGCCTCTGAGCGAACGCTCTGGCTCAACGCGTTTGGATACTGTGATCCAGATACAGACCGGCATCGAGCGGGTGAATCCAGAGTATTTTCGCGCACTTCGCCTTAAGCTCGTCAGTGGACGATTCTTGGAGGAGCGGGACGGCCCCGAAGCACCATTGGTCGCCGTAGTAAACGAAACCTTTGTGAAGGCGTTCTTTCCCAGTCAGAATCCAATCGGGAAACGGGTCAGCGTTTGGTATGGGAATCCAGTGATCGTGGGCGTTGTCGCCGATTTCAAGTTGAATGGTCTCGATCGCAATGCTTTGCCAGAGATGTTCTGGTCATTGCGTCAAGACCCTTGGACCGATGTTTGGGTGATGGCCCGAACGAAGTCGGATCCGGCCCTGGTGGCGAGCGCCGTTCTCAAGTCTATCCGGAATTTTGATCCCGACATGCCACTTCGGGACATGAATTCGATGGCCGACGTGATCTCGGAATCGCTGTGGCTGAAGCGCATTGCAGCGGTTCTGATTGGATTGGTTGCTGGGCTGGCAATCGTGCTCGCAGGAATAGGAATCTACAGCGTGGTCTCGTATTCGGTCAGCCAGCGAACAAAAGAAGTCGGAATTCGCGTCGCTGTAGGAGCTAGCCCTAGCGATGTGTTGCGCTTGATTCTCGGCGAGACGTGGCGCTTGGCGCCTGTGTGGTGGGCTGCTTTGCTGCCTATGTCGTAGGAAGACTTGCCACTAGTCAGAGCTATATTGCGCCTTCGGTTGCTTCGAGCCTGGCGCCTGAGAAAATGAATCCATTGGCGTTCGTGTTCAGTTCGATGTTCCTGTGTGGACTGGCGCTGGCGGCAAGCCTAATGCCGGCACGACGAGCGTTACGGGTCGACCCTATGCAAGCACTAAGGGATCAATAACCCCTTGGCTTGACTTGCCCTGCTGCAGCCGTAAAGGCGTTAAGGAATAAGACCATGCGGTGGCTTTATAAGGGCAAATCGGGTGAGTCAACGGCGAAGTCGAGCGCTCACTTCGTCAAGTCCGACTGCGGAAACATTCAGCCTGGCGATCCCCCAGTAATCACTGAAGAGAAAAAGTGAGCTTTTTTCAGTGCGTGCCTTTGAAAAAAGGAATCATGCGTCGAAAAGCACTGGAGCTGACGGGTCGGATTTGAACTCCGACGATTGGCACCTCGTTCGGTGCTGGCATGGTGGCTAACGATCCTGCACTGAGAACGTCTCCTTAGGCAGAGGAGAAAGCACAATGAAGCCCCTCATTTTTTTACTCTTTTGTTGCACCGCCGGGACTCTAATCGCGGTTACGCCACCTAACTTCCTTTCAGCACGGACGCCGCAGTCCGACTTTTGCCATGTCACTAGACCGAATGGAATCGTCCCGGGCTCTTCGCAACGAAATGAAGGGAGCTTCGGGAACGCGTTGTTGTCCGTTGGTCCGTTCGGACTGTGGCCAGATGGAACAGTTGTGTTCAAACCCGGGGGAGCCGGATTTCAAACCAAAGAGGGTGCGCTGGGAATGAAGTTCGGATGGACGCGTGGCATTCGAGGCAAAATCAACGTCACCGGCCATCGAATCGATGCCGCTGCACCACCGCTACGGTTTGAAACAAACCAAATGAATGATGCTAACAGCACCGGCTTCCAAGCGAGCTTTTTGATTTTTTCGACTCCGGGCTGTTGGGAAGTCACCGCCCAGATCGGCGACCGCGAGGAATCGAAAATAACATTTGTCACGCGAGTCGAAAAGATAGCTGACGGCCCATCTTGGCGGCAATGAGACCGCCGAGACGTGATGCTTTTGGTTTCAAGTTCATGGCCG
>JAFAZL010000348.1 GCA_019239815.1 Acidobacteriota bacterium | reverse complement strand
TCCAGAAGACGATCAGCGGCAGGAAGTAATGCCCCGTCCTCGGGCTCGTGACCGATCGCGGCCAAATGACTCCAACCGCCAGAATCAGCGCGACGAGCAGCAACCGCACGCGCGTCAACCAATCCAGCCATTCCCTCATGGCCAGATTCTGGTCAACGCTCCGCATCTGCGCTGCTCGGGCTTGGTTTGTTCCCATTTCCCACTTCGCCCATCATACTTCGCTGATGTGCTTCGCTTTTTTTTAACTTGATCGCTTCGTTTGCTGCAAAACGTACCGGGGCAGGAAGTCCCCCTCCCTGCCCCGATGCACAAATGCATACTTCAATCTCAATTCCGCCTCTGCGATGCAGCGATTTACTTGCCGCTGAGTTTTCCGATCAGCGAGAACAACGGCATGTACATCGAGATGACGACGCCTCCAACCACCACGCCCAAAAACACGATCATGATCGGTTCCAACGCAGTCAACAAGTCCTTCACCGCCGCATCGACTTCTTCCTCGTAAAAATCTGCAATCTTCTGGAGCATGGCGTCCATCGCACCGGTCTGTTCGCCGACGCTGATCATCTGCGTCACCATGCCCGGGAAGACTTCCGATTCCTTCAGCGGCTCAGTCAAGCTCTTGCCTTCTTCCAACGACTTTCGGACTTTCATGAGCGAGCGCTCTACGACCGCGTTGCCCGCCGTCTTCGCCGTGATTTCCAGTCCTTCCAGGATGGGCACGCCGCTAGCGATCAACGTTCCCAGCGTTCGCGTGAACCGCGCTACCGCGATCTTCCTCATCAAGATACCGATGATCGGCAACTTCAAAATAATCGTGTCGAGTGCGAACCGGCCCTGTTCCGTTCCGTACCACACCTTGATGCCGATAATGCCGCCCACGATTCCGACTACGATCAAAAATCCGAAAATCGATCCGATGAAGTTACTGAGCGCAATAACCACCTTCGTCGGCAAGGGCAAATCCACGCCCAAGCCCGCGAACAACGTCGCGAAAATCGGCACGACCTTCCACAGCAACAAAGTAACGACGCCGCCCGCGATCGTCATAACGCCGATCGGATAGATCGACGCCGACTGCACTGCGCGCTTCAACTTCACGTTCTTTTCGATGTACGTAGACAACCGTTGCAGAATCGTGTCGAGAATACCGCCCGTCTCGCCAGCTTCCACCATGTTCACGTACAACGCATCGAATACCTTCGGATGCTGCCGCATCGCCGCCGAGAGCGTCGCGCCGCCTTCCACCGAAGCCCGCGTCGCCGCCAGCACCTTCTGAAACGTCTTGTTCTCCTGCTGGCCGGCCAAAATTTCCAGACACTGCACCAGCGGCAAGCCGGCATCGATCATCACCGAGAATTGCCGCGTGAAGATCGCCAGCTCTTTCGAATTGACGCCGCCGCCGAACGTCGGCAAATTGAACTCTTTGCCCTTCTCGGACATCTTCGTCGGCGTGATGTTCTGCCGCTTCAGCTGATTCTGCAGATCGGCCTTGCTCGTCGCCGTCGCTTCGCCGCTGACGTTGTTCCCAGCCCGATTCGTGCCCTTATACGTATAAACCGGCATTTCCGTTCCTCCTCACCTGCACCTGCCAATAACGTTTCCGACCACTTCTCTCCCGCTCCGATCAGACCCGACTCGATTCCTTCGAACTCCGGCTTACTTCTTCCCTGCCGGAATTCGCACATTCGTCCCCGTCACTCCGCGATTGATCATGTCCTGCAGCTCATCCGGGTTCGACGACCGCGCCAGCGCCGTGTCCAGCGTGATCTGTTTCGCCAGATACGTGTTCGCGAGGCTCTGGTTAAACGTCTGCATACCCGTCTGACCGGTACCGGTCTGCATCGCCGAATAAATCTGGTGAATTTTGTCTTCGCGAATCAGGTTGCGAATCGCGGGCGTTGGAACCAGAACCTCCATCACCATCGCTCGTCCGCGTCCGTCCGACCGCGGCAGCAGCGCTTGGCAAAGAATTCCTTCCAGCACCATCGAAAGCTGAGCGCGCACCTGCGGCTGCTGGTGCGCCGGGAAGACGTCGATAATACGGTTGATCGTCGAAGCCGCTGAGTTCGTGTGCAGCGTCGCGAACGTCAAGTGGCCCGTTTCTGCGATGCGCAGCGCCGATTCAATCGTCTCGAGGTCGCGCATTTCGCCGATGAGCACGACGTCCGGGTCTTCACGAAGTGCAGCGCGCAGCGAATTCGAAAATGAATGCGTATCCGCATGAACTTCGCGCTGATTCACCAGGCACTTCTTGTGATTGTGCAAAAATTCGATCGGGTCTTCGATCGTAATCATGTGCTCTTCGCGTTCGCTGTTGATCTTGTCCAGCATCGCAGCAAGCGTCGTTGACTTGCCCGAGCCCGTTGGCCCGGTCACCAGCACCAGTCCGCGCGGCTTGTCGCACATCATCTTCACGACTTGCGGCAATCCCAAGGCGTCGAAGCCCTTGATCTCCCAGGGAATCGTCCTGAACACCGCGCCCACCGCTCCGCGCTGATTGAAAACGTTGCCGCGGAAGCGCGCCAGGTTCTTCAAACCGAACGAAAAGTCGAGCTCCAGGTTCTCTTCAAAGCGGTGCTTCTGCGCATCTGTTAGCACGCTGTACGCGAGCGACTTCGTGTCCGCCGCCGTCAGCGGTGGCATATCCAGTGGCCGCAGCTTGCCGTGAACGCGCACGCGCGGTGCGCTGTTCGTCGTGATGTGCAGGTCGCTCCCGCCCATCTCGATCATCTTTTTCAGCAACTCGCTTAACGTCATCCCTGCCATAACTTCTCCTCAAACCCGTAAATCCGACCTGATCCCTACAGCACCGTCTCGCGCAGCACTTCTTCCATCGTCGTGTGGCCCAGGCTCACCTTGATCAAGCCACTGCGCCGCAGCGTGATCATTCCCTGTTCAATCGCCTTCTTCTTCAATTCCAATGCCGACGCGCCCACCAGAATCAGCTCGCGCAACTCGTCGTTGATCTCCATCACTTCATACAAGCCCGTGCGTCCCTTGTATCCGCCCTTGTTGCACGTCGTGCAGCCCTTGCCGTGGTAAATCTTCACCGTCTTCACTTCTTCCGGCGTATAGCCCGCATCGATTAGCGCCTGCTCCGGCACTTCCAGTTCCGTCTTGCAATTTGCGCAGATGCGGCGCACGAGACGCTGCGCGCAAATCAGGTTCACCGAAGTCGCCACAAGGAACGGCTCGATACCCATGTTCATCAAGCGGCTGATCGTTGAAGGCGCATCGTTCGTGTGCAGCGTCGAAAGCACCAAGTGGCCAGTAAGTGCCGCTTTCACCGCGATTTCCGCCGTTTCAAAGTCGCGGATCTCGCCGACCAGGATGATGTTCGGGTCTTGCCGCAAAAACGCGCGCAACGCCGCCGCGAAGTTCAACCCGATCTGCTCTTTCATCTGAACCTGGTTGATTCCAGCCAACTGGAATTCGACTGGATCCTCAGCAGTCATAATATTTGTGTCGACTTGGTTCAGTTGCGCGACCGACGAATACAGCGTGTTCGTCTTGCCCGATCCCGTCGGTCCCGTGACCAGCACCATTCCGTACGGCTTCGCAATGTTCCTCGAAAACTTTTTCAGCGACTCCGGCTCAAAGCCCAGCTTCGTCATGTCCAGTCGCAGGTTTTCCTTGTCCAGCAACCGGAGCACGATCTTTTCGCCATACAGCGTCGGCACCGTCGAAACACGGAAATCCAATTCCTTTTTCTTTCCGTCCGCCTTGTACTTGATCATGATGCGGCCGTCTTGCGGCAGCCGCTTTTCCGCGATGTCCAACTTCGCCATGATCTTCAGCCGGCTCGTGATCGCGTCCTTCAGTCTCAGCGGCGGGCTCATCACCGTTTGCAACACGCCGTCGATGCGGAATCGCACGCGCATCTCAGTCTCATACGGCTCGATGTGAATATCGCTCGCGCCCCGCTTCACTGAATCCGTCAAAATCAAGTTGACCAGCTTGATGATCGGCGCTTCTTCCGCCGCTCGCTCCAGCGTCGCGGTGTCCATCTCCGCTTCGTCCGCTGCAATTTCGAGCTCCTGGTCGTCCATCGCCAGGTCTTTCATCATCTTGCTGAGTTCTTCTTGGTTCGACTCCGATCCCCCGTAGAACCTCGTAATCGCTTCGCCGATCGCCGATTCCGACGCCACCACCGGTTCCACGTTGAAGCCGGTCATGAACTTAATGTCATCCATCGCGAAGACGTTGGTCGGGTCCGTCATCGCAATCGTCAGCACCGAACCCACGCGCGACAATGGGATCACCTGATACCGCGAGGCGGTGTCCTGGGGGATTAGCTTGATGACCGTGGGGTCAATTTCGTAGAACTTCAGGTTGATCGAGGGTACGCCGTATTGCCGCGACAGCACGCCCGTGATGTCGTCGTCCGTAATAAAGCCCATTTTCGTCAGGCACGAGCCCAGCTTGCCGCCATTCGAGCGCTGAAACTCCAGCGCCTTCTGCAGCTGATCCTGCGTGATCAGGGCTTCCTTGACGAGAATTTCACCGAGCCGGACAGACATC
>JAFAZL010000310.1 GCA_019239815.1 Acidobacteriota bacterium | reverse complement strand
ACCGGGACAGGAAAAGAATTGGTTGCGGGCGCGGTGCATGCACTGAGCAAGAGAGCAAAACATCCCTTCGTGGTGGTGAATTGCGCGGCGATTCCAGAGTCGCTGCTGGAAGCGGAGTTGTTTGGGCACGCGCGCGGCGCTTTCACGGGGGCGGTGCAATCGCGACTGGGACGGATTCATGTGGCGCAGGGCGGAACCTTATTTCTGGATGAGGTAGGTGAATTGCCGCTCAGCATGCAGGCGAAGTTGTTGCGGTTCTTGCAGAGCGGCGAAGTGCAACGCCTGGGGAGTTCGGATGTGTACCGCGTGGACGTGCGCGTCGTGTGCGCGACGAACGTAGATCTGCTGGAACTGACGCGCCTGAGGCAATTTCGACTGGACCTGTACTATCGGCTCGCCGTTTTCCCGGTGGTAATTCCGCCGCTGCGCGAACGAATAGAAGATGCGCACCTGCTGGCGGAGCATTTTCTGGAGAAATTGTCGGCCGAGGATGAGATGCCGCGCAAGCATTTGTCGGCGGCAGCGCTTTCTTATTTGGAGAAGGCGCAGTGGCCGGGAAATGTCCGCGAATTGCAGCATGCGATCGAGCGCGCCTTCATTTTGGCGGGAAATGATTTGGAGTTAGATGTCGAGCATTTTCGGCCCTTTGGTGAGGACGGCAACTAAGGAAAATATTAGCTCTGCGATTCGCTACTGGCAGAGCTCATGCAGCCATGTCTCACATGACCAGCCTGCCTTCTGAACGTCCGCGAACGCGACGAACGGCGCCGCGAGTAACGCCGAATGCGCAGACTTCGGTCTTGGCGCAGGAGCATCTGGCAGGGGCGTTCGTGACGTTTATGGATGCCGCGGGGTCGCTTGAGAAGTCGTACACACAGCTGCAGACGGAAGTGTCACGGCTTCACGCGGAGTTGCAGCGGACCAATTCGGAGTTGGAGCGGAGTTTGGAGGAGAACGCGCGAATGCGCGAATACTTGGCGCGCGTGGTGGAGAGTTTGCCGTGTGGAGTGCTGGTGTTGAACGCGAGCGGCGCGCTGCAGATCATGAATCCCGAAGCGCGCAGGCTGTTAGGGACGCCCGTAGAGTGGGTGTTGGGGGAGGGAACGCGGCCTCCAAAGGCATTTCTGAAGGCGATTGACGGAGTGGCGACGAAGAGATTCGAGACCGAGCAAGAGACCTTGGTTCAAAACGGCTCGATGACGCGATCGATTGGTGTGCTGCGAACGAGCCTGCACCATCGAGCTGATCGCGGAGGCGATAGTGTGTGGATCGTGCGGGACTTGACGGAACAGAAGCGTATTGCCGAGGAACGGGAAACGGCGCGCAAGTCCCTGGCCTTAGCGGAGATCGCGACGGTACTGGCGCACGAAATTCGCAATCCACTGGGCAGCATGGAGTTGTTTACGAGCCTCCTGGCGGATGCAACCGCGCATTTGCCGGAGACGCGGCAATGGATCACCCATTTACAGGGCGGGCTGCGAGCGTTGTCGGCGACCATGACCAATGTCGTCGATGTCTACATCAACTATTTGCGCCGAAAAGTCGATTCTGGCTACGAACGAGCGCTTATTCGAACAGTTCGCGGCGTGGGTTACCAGATCGGCGGGGCCGCCCCGGCTGCTCGAGCCGCAGCGGCGTCAACCTCAAACAGCGTGACGATGGTCTCTTAGCCTCACAAAACCAGCCAATCGCTCTCCACAAAGCTCAAGCAGCCGCTCCAACCAATCCTCGAATCCCAGCGATGTTCGCCACGAGCTCTCGTGGTATTCCATGACGCTGCGCCAGATACTCCGGCGAGTTGAAACTCAACCAAACCTCTCCGACAGCTTCCTCAGATATCAGCACCTTCAACGGCAGATCGAGCGCCGAACTCGGCGCAGCCACCATCACCGGCGTACCGCCCTTGGGATTTCCAAATACCAGCAAAATCGTCCGCGGCATTGTCAATCCAGCTCTTTTCGCATCGCCGGTGAAGTCGATCTTCGCAAACAGCATCATCCCTTTCGCGGCGATCAACTGTTCGAAATGTGCAACCGTGTCATCAAACCCTCTCGTGCTGGCAACTCGCTCAATTCCTTGCCCGCTTTCCAGCCGGACTTTAGCCGTTCCCATGATCGCCTCCGAGTAGATCCACAACGCCGCTCTACTTCACGAACCTTTCGCGGTAATCGCGTGATCGACCGAAAACGCGCCCGCTCCTCGAATCATGATCGTCAAAGCTATCGCGATCGCCAACAAATGATATTCGTATCCTTCGCCCTTTTGGTTCCCATACCAATTCATGAACGGCCCATTCGCGAAGTGAACCATCGCGACGGCCACACACATATTGCACGCTATCCCAAAAGCCGCCACGCGTGCGAGAAGTCCCACGATCAATCCGATGCCTCCCAGGAATTCCGCCATGATCGCAAGAAACGCAAACGGCGCCGGAATATGCATCATCCCGGTAAATGCATGCATCGTCCCAGAAAATCCGAATCCACCGAACCACCCAAACACCTTCTGCGCTCCATGCAGAAGGAACACCACGCCGAGCACTAAGCGCGACAGTGCCAAAACTCCATCATTCGAAGTAACAAGCAATCGCTTCATCGACGTACTCCATTTCATGGCAGCCGTCGCGACGCGCCCGGCGTGCCCATGGCTGATGGCAACTGACTTCGGAAGCCACTTGATACTTCTTCCGGTCAAACCATTGCAAGCTTATTTCGAACCCACACACCTCGGGAAACGTGAACGCACCGCCAGCGCTCGGCACACAAAACAAAAAGGGCGCCCGGCTAGTGCAGGGGCGCCCTTGGAATAGGGTTAGAGTTTTTTTGGTTACTTCTTCGGCTGCGATCCGTTGCTCGGGTTCATGTTCGACGAGACGCCAACGCTGCCGTCCGCCGAAGAAGTGCCCTTGGAGTCGGGCTCGTACGACAACAACCCTTCCGTCGCCGAAGCCGCAACAACCGACCCGTTTCGCTGTGTACGGACCGCTGGCACATAGCCTTCCGCGAACGCGCCGTCGATGTGCTTCCACGTCTTGCCCGCGTCAAACGATGCGATCAAGCCATGCTGCGCCAGAGAAACGACAAGCGCGTTGCCCGAGCCAGCAACGTCTTGGAACCGTAGGTCATGCACGTCCGCGCGATTCCAGTTGCGGCCCGCGTCTTTCGACGTATACAGGCCCATGTTCGAGGTGATGAAAAGATTCGAATCGTCCAGCTTGTGCAGGCGCAGGTTGCCGGCCGAAGCGAACGGCAGCTCCTTCGCATCCCACTTCTCGCCGCCATCCGCGGAGTAGAGCAGGAACTTCTGCGAAATCGCCCAGATGTTCTGGCCGTCGTTCGAAGCCTCGAGCGACTGCGTCGGCTGATGCAACAAATCATCCTTAGCAACCGACTTCCAGATCTTGCCTTCGTCCTTCGAAACAAGGACGCCCGCGCTGGTCGCCGCATACCAGGCGTCGTGAGTGAAGTTCATGTCGTTGACTTGGTACGCGGAAAGCGTTGGAGCCTTCGCCTTTGGCGCAGGCTTTTTCACGAGCACCGTCGTCTTCTTGCCGTTGACGATCTTCGTGACCTTCGTCGGTGCCGGAGCTTCTGGCGTAGCCTCCTGGTACAAGCCCGCCTTGATCCACTTGCCGCTGGTCTCTTCATACTTCATCCAGCCGCCGTTGTTCAGCGAAGCCCACCATCCGGTCGGCGCCGCATAAACATGTTTCAGGTCAGTGCGCTTCAGACCCGCGCCGAGCGGAGCCCAAGTCGTTCCGCCATCCTTCGTCGCAAGAAACGCGTTCGTGTCAAACGTCAACACGACAAGCGCGCGGTCCGGGCGGGCCGGATCCATTGCCACATCCAAAATATGCTGGTGATGGAATCCAACGTTGGCCGACGTATACGTCTGTCCGCCGTTCTCGCTGATCTGCACACCTTCGCGTTCTGTTCCGAGAATCACGCGCTGCGGATTCTTCGGATCGATCAGGATCGCGTTGATGACCAGTCGCCGGGCGTCAGTCGCTTCCACTCTGTGCCTTCGTTCGTCGTCTTCCACAGGCCGCTGGTCGTGCCGGCATACAAAGTGTCCGGCTTGCTCGGATCCTGCTTGATCAGCTGCGTCCGGCGGAACACGAACGGAATCCCGTTGTAGCGCGTCCACTGTTGCGCGCCGTTCACTGAGTGATAGATACCCGAGCACGCGGTTGCGTGAACGTTGTCCGGATTCGCCGGATCCACTACGACGCTCATCACGTCCGAGTCGTCGATCATGCCCTTATTAATAGGGAACCACGTCTTGCCGCCGTCGGTCGTCTTCCACGGCAAGTGATACGTGCCCGCGTAAATGACGTTTTCGTCGCGCGGGTCAAACGCCACGGAGTCAAAGTTCTTCAGGTCATCGTGGTGCGCCGGAGTAATCCGCTCCCACGTATTGCCGTCGTCCGTCGAGCGATACACGCCGGTTAGCGTACCCGCCACGAAAATGTTCTTCTTCGTGGGAGCCTGCGCGATTGCGCGCACTGTCTCATGCGCCAGTCCGATCACCTTCCACGTGCGGCCTGCATCGTCGCTGCGGTACACGCCGCCGCCACCCGAATAGAGCGTCCAGGTGCTGGCATAAATCCGATTCGAATCTCGAGGGTCAACCAGAAGGTGCGTAATAACGTCGTCCTGCCCATTGCCGATGCGGCTCAGCAGCGACCAGTGGCCGCCCTCATCCACCGAATTGAATACGTGCCCATCTGAGGTGCCGAGATAAAGTCTGTTCGCGTTCTGCGGGTCCGCTTCCAGCGAGATGACGGTTCCGCCCGGAGGTCCCACCTGCTTCCACGTCTGCGCGGGGGTGGCCGAAGCCGCTGCCAACGCGATCGCCAGTGCTCCCAACCACTTCGTCTTCGTGACCATTATTTCTCCCAGAGCGCAGAGGCGCCCACGTGCATAAGTCTAGAGAATGCGCCTCGAAAAATTGCCTGCTCTAGAGTCCAGATTTGGGGAGGGGCAGTAACAGGCCAGGCTGTACTATCCCCAAGGCCAGTATAAGGCTGCAGCCGGATTTTGCTCCCGCCGGATTTTTCGCTTTCACAGCCCGTGCTGCGAAAAGGCAAATACAGTCAATGTGGAAGCCCATCGAATGCGCCCGTAACCCCTCCCCTATCAGCTATTTCCAAGCACGCCACCCCCTGCAACTTCTTTTCCAAATCGGTGTTTTACTAGCTGAAAGCCGCAACGGTGCCTTGGATCTTCCCACTCCTCAGGGCCTTTCGCCAGCGCCAGACGGAAGCGAAAGGGTCGCGGCTTTTGGTGATCGCATCGAATAAGATGCTGATCGGCCGCAGTCGGTAGTTACAGGTGACCTTATTATGAAGACCATATCCCGCACGATTGCCAATACAAGGATGGCGTTAGGGCTCGGTCTTCTGTGCCTCGCTTTGTCGTCCCCGAGCGTCCGCGCTCAAGACCCCCCGAATTCACCCACGGATCCAAACGCCCCTCAGGCGACGATGGATCAAAATGCTCCGCCTCCTCCTGACGGCCAAACCGCTCCTGATCCGAATGCGCCCGATCCTCCATCGCGCGTTGCGCGCATCAGTTTTCTCGACGGCACCGTTTCCTTCCAGCCCGGTGGTCAGGGCGAGTGGGGCAGCGCGGCACAGAACCGTCCTGTCACCGTGGGTGACAAGCTCTGGACCGATCAGGCCTCTCGCGCTGAACTTCAGATCGGCGCGGCCTCGATCCACATGGGAAGCATGACCGCCCTCTCGTTCCTCAATCTCGACGGCAACGTCATGCAAGTGCGCGTTCCCGAAGGCGCGGTCAACTTCCGCGTCCGCGAACTGCGCGAAGGCGACGTCTACGAAGTCGATACACCGAACCTCGCGTTCACGGTGACCCAAGCGGGGGCCTTCCGCGTGAACGTTTCCGAAAATGGTGACGCCACCACCATCGTCGCCATTCGCGGCGAAGGCCAAGTCACAACCGCCGGAAAGACTTACACCGTTCACTCCGGCGAACAGACCGAATTTGAAGGCGCCGACAATCCGCAAATTCACGAGAGCGCCGCGCCCGCTCCCGACGGTCTCGATCGCTGGGCTGCCGAGCGCGATCTTCGCGACGACAATTCGATCTCATCGAAGTATGTTTCGCCTGACGTTCCCGGCGCTTCCGATCTCGACGACAACGGCACATGGAACGAAGAGCCCGATTACGGTCCGGTTTGGTATCCCGCGCAAGTCGCGCCCGGATGGGCGCCCTACAGCTACGGCTACTGGAACTACGTCGGCCCCTGGGGCTGGACTTGGATCGGCTATGAGCCGTGGGGATTCGCGCCATATCACTACGGTCGCTGGGCATTCATCGGAAGCCGTTGGGGTTGGTGCCCCGGCCCGATCTATGCGCGTCCTTTTTATGGACCTGCCTTCGTCGGATGGTTGGGTGGCGCGCACTTCGGCGTTGGATTCGGTTTCGGTGCTGGATTCGGAGTCGGCTGGTTCCCGCTCGGCTTCCACGAGCCTTGGTATCCCGGCTTCCACTGCAGCCGCGTCTACATCAACAACATCAACATTCACAACACCGTGATCCGCAATACAACCGTGCTGAACACGCGTAGCTTCAATAATTACGCATACTCTCACAACACGCGCGCCGTCACCGCCGCTTCTCGGAACCAGTTTGTCGGCGGCCAATCGATCAACCGCGGCGCCTATCACGTTACCGAAGCGTCTTTGCGCGGCGCCGAAGTGATGAACCACAACTCGTTCACGCCGACGCGCGCCAGCAACTTTGGCGCGGCTCACATGAACGCTCGTGCTGTTCCATCAAATACAATCCAGAATCGTTCGGTGATGGCGCGCACCGCTCCGGCAGTAGCCGCCTCGCGTCAGCCGTTCCAACGCCAGACCGGCAACTTCACCACCGCGCGTCCGAACAACAACGTAGTGAACCGCGCACCGAACACCGCGCAAGGCGCCTACAACAATTCGCGCCAGACTCAGCTTTCGCAGAATCGTCCACAAACGACCAACAATCCGGCTTACAACAATCGCGCCAACACGAACGGTCGGTCGTGGGAAGCGCAGGGCAACTCCAGTGATCGCGGTAACGCTCCGCGAGGCTTCGGCAGCAATACCTACAACAACGGGGCAGTGAATGGCGGTACGCGTGCGCGCACCGATCGTCCGCCTTGGGCTGGATCGAATCCGCCGAACGGCGTCAATCGAAATAACGCCTCGACCGAGGGCACTCGCGGCGGCTATGCAAACCAAGGCCGCGGGTACGAAACCTATAGCGGTCGTGGCAACGAATCGTCCGGCGGTCGCTCCTACGAAGCCCCTTCTCGCTCGTACTCCGCGCCGCGTTCGAATTACCCGTCATCGCGCTCTTACTCCGAACCTTCGCGCACTTATTCGGCACCCTCGCGCTCCTATTCACCGCCTGCCCGCACGTCGGCGCCTGCCCCAAGCCACAGCTCTGGCGGCAGCGCGCCGCATGGCGGAGGTGGAGGCGGTAGTGCCCCACACGGTGGCGGAGGCGGTGGGGGATCGCACGGTGGAGGCGGCAGTCACGGCGGCCACCACTAACTTCCTCTCATAAGCTATACTCAAAGAGGCCCGGTTCAACCTGGGCCTCTTTGGTTTGGCGCACACTCGCTTCACCAATCCTTCGCCTTTCTAGCAACTCTTCCTTTTATGCCGGGTTCAGATATTTAAGCCCCGCTCTCCGGCATTTCCCGTTTCGACATACGGAGTCTGCGGGATAGGTCAGCCTGCTCACTTGTGGTGATACTTTGATATCAACCGCTTCCAGTAGTTCGACTTACGTCGTCGGCCCAATTCGCATTTCGCGGCGCACCCCATTACCCCGTCGCGTGGCTGTTTCAGGAGAGAAACCGCTATGAGTACGAGTAAATTCACGCCCAGGCTCACCGCTTGGCTCGTCGTGTTGTGCGCCGCAGCTTTCCTTTCACCTCTGCGCGCTCTCGCCCAGGATCAAGACGGCCCGCCCAACGGCGACGATCCGCCAACCCGTGCCGCTCGCATCAGCCACACCGACGGCGCGGTCTCCTTCAATCCGGCTGGCACCGACGACTGGGTCGGCGCCGTCATCAATCGCCCGATGACCACCGGCGACAAACTCTGGGCCGACAACGGCGCCCGCGCCGAACTTCACATCGGTTCCGCCAGCCTCCGCATCGGCAGCAACACCGGCTTCTCCTTCCTCAATCTCGACGACGACGTCGCCCAGGTCCAGCTCACCGAAGGCACCCTTCGGGTTCGCGTAAAGCGTCTTGATCAAAACGAAACCTTCGAGATCGACACTCCCAATCTCGCCTTCTCCATTCTTCGCCCCGGCACCTATCGCGTCTCCGTCAACGAAAACGGCGACACCACAACGGTTTCCGTCTTCGGCGGCGAAGGTGAAGTCACCGGCGGCGGCCAGGCTTATTCCGTCCACGCCGAACAAACCGCCACTTTCGTCGGCACCGATCAACTCGACGCTGATGTTCAGCAACTCTACGGCGATGACGAATTCGATCAATGGTGCGCGCAGCGCGACTCGCGCGAAGACCGCGCCGCGTCCGCTCGCTACGTTTCGCCCGATGTCGTCGGCTACGAAGATCTCGACGACTACGGCGGCTGGCGTCCCGTCCCCGAGTACGGCACCGTCTGGTTCCCGCACACAACCGTCGTCGGCTGGGCTCCATATCGTTATGGCCACTGGGTGTACATCGCGCCTTGGGGATACACCTGGGTCGAAGACGAACCGTGGGGATACGCGCCATTCCACTATGGACGCTGGGTTGTCGTCGGCGGAGTCTGGGGTTGGGTTCCCGCTCCTCCGCCCGTCGTCGGCGTAGCGTACGTTCGTCCGGTCTACGCGCCCGCGCTCGTCGCCTGGGTTGGCGGTCCGCACTTCGGCATCGCTGTCACTGAAAACGTCGGCTGGTTCCCGCTCGGTCCGCGCGAAGTTTACGTGCCTTCCTATCCGGTCAGCCGCCGCTACTGCGAAAATATCAACGTTTCCAACACGCGCGTCGAAACGACCGTCGTCAACAACTACTACACAACTGTCGTCGTCAACAAACAGGTAAACGTCACCAACGTTACCTACGTCAACCAGCGCGTCAATGGCGCCGTTACCGCCACTTCCGGTTCAACCTTCGTCTCCGGTCAGAATGTTTCACGCAACGTCGTCCGAGTCGATCAACGCGATATCGTGAACACCCGCGTCGTCGCCGGCGCTCCGGCCATCGCGCCGACCCGCGAAACGTTTATCGGTGCAGGTCGTCCGGTCGCCGTCCGGCCGCCCGCGACTGTCGTGACTCGCACCGTCGTGGCGAAGGCTCCGCCTCCGCCACCGCCCGTTCCCGTTGAACGCCAGCAAGCCGCCATCCGCCAAAACGGCGGCCGCCCGCTTGCGGTGGCGCAGTATCACCAAATGGCCCCGCAGCCCGCAGCAAACGCGGGCGCAGCCGCAGCCGCTCGTACGAACGTGCGCATCGCTCCGGCCGCTCGAACCGTGACACCGATTCAGCCGAAGCCGGCCAACACTGCTGGCCGCCCCGGCCAACCTGGCCAGCCGCCGATCAACAACAACGCGCGCCCCATAAACAACGGTCAGCCCGTCAACAACGCCGCCAATCCCAACACTCCGCGGCCGAATCAGCCGACGCCCGGCGTTCCGCCGCAGAACCAGCCGCAAACCAACGCGACCCCAGGGAACGATCGCAACTACAACAACCGCCCGCCAAACGCGCGGCCCAACAACGTGCCTGTAAACAATCCCAATCCGCAGGTTCAGCAACAACAGCAGCAACAAATGGAAAAGCTGCGCCTGCAACAAGACAACGAACGTCAAAAACTCGAGCAGCGCCAGGTTCAGCAGCAGCAGAAAATCCAGAGCCAGCCGAATCCCAACGTACAAAAACAACAGCAGCTCGACCAAAAGCAGAATCAGCAGCTCCAGAACATGGAGCGTAAACACGACACGCAAACGCAAACTCTGCAAAACCGCCAAAATACTCAGAACAACCAGCCGCCACGCGGCAACCCGAATCAGAACAACAAAAACGACAAGCCGCCTAAGGAAAACAACAAACCAAACAAAGAAAAATAACCAATCAGCGATCGCACGATCGCTGGGTCGTGGAATAAAAAAGGGCACGGCTTGCCGTGCCCTTTTTTTTGCAGTCTGCTCTGTGTTCTCAGCGCCCCTGTGGTGAATCCTTCTTCTCTCTTCGCATGTCCCCGACTTCGACCCACTCTCCGCGTTTCTCAGCGCTCTCCGCGTCTCTGCGTTAGATTTTTCTTTTCGCGCTCCCCAGATCGCCTAAACTCATCCAGCGATGCCGAAACTCCGCCCCATCGAAATCCTCCCAATCCCCCACGTCCCCGAAATTCGTCCTGGTGACGAGCTCTCTCGCATCCTCCTAACCGCCGCCAAGAAATCCAAACTCTCCTTCCACCAAAACGACATCCTCGTCCTAGCCCAAAAAATCATCTCCAAATCCGAAAACCGCCTCATCGATCTGACAACCGTCACTCCATCTCAACGCGCGATCGACCTCGCCACCGCCTCCGAGCACGACCGCACTCGCAAAGACCCTCGCCTCATCGAACTCATCCTCCGCGAATCCCGCCGCATCGTCCGCGAACATCCCGTCCTCATCGTCGAAACCCATCACGGTTTCGTTTGCGCCAACGCCGGCATCGACCAATCCAACATCCCGGGCGAAAACATCGTCTCGCTCCTCCCACAAAATCCCGACGCCAGCGCAAAAAAAATCGCGCAAGCTCTCCACAAGCTCACGCGCAAAAAAATCGCCGTAATTATCTCCGACACCTTCGGTCGCCCCTGGCGCCTCGGCCTCACAAACGTAGCGATCGGTGCCTACGGCATCACGCCTTTACAAGACCTGCGCGGTACACGCGACGCCCACGGAAAACCCCTCCACGCCACCATCATCGCCACCGCCGACGAACTCGCCTCCGCCGCAGGCCTGGCCATGCAAAAATCCGCCGCCAGCCCCGCCGTCATCATCCGCAACTACCGGCACACCCTAAGCACCGCTCCGGCCACAACAATAATTCGTCCCGCCAAAGTCGACCTCTTCCGCTAATCTGTCACGGCTGCTCTCGCAATGCCGCATTGCTGGCGTTCTTGTGGGGTGGAATTGCGAGTAGGTCGCGAAGGAATCGCTTCCGATAGAAGCGTCGCTAAACCGACCTGCGGATCGCCGCAGCATTTCTTTCCCGCTCGCGCGCGAGCATCACGATCAGCCGAGCGGTTTCGTCTATGTCCATTGCAGTGTTGTCGATGATGACGGCGTCAGCGGCGCGGACCAGCGGCGAAACTTTGCGTTCGCGGTCGCGTTTGTCGCGCTGCCGCACTTCTTCGAGCACTTGAAACACACTCAGGTCGTCGCCCTTTTCCTTGTGCTCTTTCCAGCGGCGCTCGGCGCGAACTTCGGGAGACGCTTCCAGAAAAATTTTCAGCTCAGCATTAGGAAAAACAACGGTGCCGATGTCGCGGCCTTCCATCACCACGCCGCCGCCCGCCCCCGCGCGCTGCTGCTCGGCGACCAACAAGCGGCGGACTCCCACGATCGTCGCGAGGCGCGACGCGGCCTGCGCCACATCAGCGGCACGGATGGCTTCGGTAACTTCGGCGGCATCGAGAAAGACCCGATTCTTGCTGCCGGAAACTTCCTGCTCCGCAGTCGGCGGTTTCAGTTCGATGTGAGTTTCTGCGGCGAGCGATTCGAGTTGCGCCTCGTCGTCGGGCGCAATGCAACGATGGATCGCCTTGAGCGCGAGCGCACGATACATCGCACCGCTGTCGAGATAGAGGTACCCGAGTTCAAGTGCGATGCGGCGCGCGACACTGCTCTTTCCGGAGCCGGCCGGGCCGTCGATGGCGATAGTTAGTCTGGGCATTCGAGGGAAATGGGCCGGCGCTATTCTACGTGGGGCGGTGCGCAGATGAAAGTGGCAATGAATTAAAAATTGACAATATGAGCGGTTGAAGCTGCGCAAGTGCCGTGCATTACCCAAAAAGCGCAAAGAAATTCCACCGGAAACGACCAGTCACCAGTCACTGGTCACGTCACCGCTTCTAAAAGCCCATGATGTTGTAGCCGCAGTCTACGTAGATAGTTTCCCCGGTGATTCCAGAGCCCCCATCGGACAGCAAAAATGCCGCGGTGCTGCCGACTTCCGCAGCATCGACGTTGCGCTTCAGGGGCGCACGCTCGGAATGCGCTTTCAGCATGTCGCCGAGTCCCGAGATGCCGCGAGCGGCCAGCGTTTTAATCGGCCCGGCGGAAATCGCATTCACGCGGATTTTCTTCGGTCCAAGATCGTTGGCGAGATAGCGAACGCAGGCTTCGAGCGCCGCTTTCGCGACACCCATCACGTTGTACTTCGGCACAACCTTCTCGGCGCCGTAGTAAGAGAGCGTGACAACGCCGCCGCCATCGGGCATAAGCGGCAACGCCGCGCGGCACACGGCGATCAACGAGTACGCGCTGATGTCATGCGCGCAGCGGAATCCTTCACGGCTCGTGTTGATGAACTCACCTTTTAGATCTTCGGCGTGCGCGAAGGCGACGCTGTGTACGAGGCCTTGGAGCGTGCCGTATTCAGATTTCAGTTCATCGAAGGTTTTTGCGATCTGCTCGTCGCTCGCAACGTCGCACATGAAGCCCTTCGAGCCCGGGAGGTCGTTGATGAGATCGGCTGCTTCGGCGGCCATGCGTTCGTTTTGGTAAGTGATCGCGAGTTGCCAGCCGTCAGCGTGGAGTTTTCGCGCGATGGCCCACGCGATACTGCGCTTGTTGGCGAGGCCGAAGATCACAGCAGTCTTCTTTGTGTCGGTCATGGCGGCTCCAGATTTTCTGCGATGTACATTCTAAATGCGATGGAAGGCGCGTTCGATTTCTTTTACGGAGTAGCGGAGGACGACAGGACGGCCGTGCGGACAACTCATCGGGCAGTCGGTTTTGGCGAGGGCGGCGAGGAGCCATTCCATTTTTATTTGATCGAGTGGCATGTTGACTTTGATCGCCGCGTGGCACGCGGTGCTGGCGGCAATCTTCGCTTGTAACGTTTCGATCGAAATCGCCGCGTTTTCGCGGTCGATGCCGTCGAGAATTTCGGTGAGCAGTTTCTGGGCATCGTTCCCGGTCACGCCAGCGGGAACCGCTTGGATCGCAACGCTGCGTGGACCCATCGGCTCGACCTCGAACCCGTTGGCGGTGAGTTCGTCGGCAATTTTTTCGTAGATGACGAGCTGGCGCGGAGAGAGTTCGAGGATCATCGGCATGAGCATGCGCTGGCTTTCGACTTTGCCGGCGCGGCGTGCTTCGAGATGCTGCTCGAAAAGCACGCGCTCATGGGCGACGTGCTGATCCACGATCCAGAGGCCTTCGCCGTTCACCGCGATGATGAAGCTGGCACTGACTTGGCCTAACGGTTTGAGGTCGGCGATCTCTTCGGGGTGCGGGAGGCGGCCGGGAGCGTCGGTCGCTGTCGAGAAATTTGCGGCCCAATTCGGCGGAGCCGGTTCGGATGCATTCGTTGTGTCGAGCGCAGCACC
>JAFAZL010000226.1 GCA_019239815.1 Acidobacteriota bacterium | reverse complement strand
ATCACGCTTTTGAATTTAAACCGGTGGCAGAAGGTACGGGGCTCGAGTTGTTACTCAGTCAAACACAGAAAGGACTAGTTTCGCTGGAACTCGATATCTTTTGGGCTAGTGTGGCCGGGCACGATCCCGTAGAATTGCTTAAAACCTACGCCGGTCGAATCCTGCTGCTACATCTGAAGGACAAAGCACCGGGGCTCGCGGTGCAATATGACGAGAGAGTTCCGCCCACAACCTTCAAAGAAGTTGGCAACGGGTCGATCGACATACCTGCCGTCCTCTCGGCTTCCGATGCTGCTGGGGTCCGGCACTACTTCGTCGAGCAAGATCAGACGCCCGACCCGATCGCGAGCTTACGCCAAAGCTATAAGTATCTAAGCTCCCGTTTCAAAAGCTGAGTTCGCCTGCGTGGAAATGCGAGATGTTTACGCCCGCTCCTGGTAGGTTCCTTCCGAGGTACTGATCCGGATTTTCTCGCCTTGATTGATGAACGGCGGCACCTGGACTATCAGTCCAGTTTCCATCTTGGCGGGCTTGGTGACGTTCGAAACGGTTGCACCTTTCAATCCGGGTTCGGTTTCCATGACGGTCATCTCGACGCTCGGCGGCAATTCCACGCTGATCGGCTTGCCTTCATAGAATTCGACATTCACCTTGAGCTGGGGAGTCAAATAAAGCACTCCGTCGCCGAGCATGTCCTTCGTCAGGTGCATCTGTTCGAAGTTCTCAGTGTTCATGAAATAGTAGTATTCACCGTCGTCGTATAAATACTCCATCTCATGCTCATCCAAGGCGATGCGTTCCACCTTATCTTCCGAAGAGAACCGATGTTCAATCATGGAACCTGAGCGCAGGTTCCGCATCTTGGCTTGAACAAAGCCGCGAAGATTGCCCGGCGTCCGGTGTACCATGCTGAACACCGAATGCAGCTCATTATTGAATTTGACGACCATGCCGGGGCGCAGTTGTGTCGCTGCAATCATGAGTTTTGAAAGTACTCCTTAGTGGATCGGACGTTTTGCCAACTGTTATGCGTAGTTCACTTAAACATTGGACGCCCGCCGGCGCGCTCCGTGACAAATTGCGAATCTATGTTACAGCACGGAAAAACCAAGTGTATCAAGCGCTGGAACTCATGCTAGCGCGCCACGCAGATCTTACCGCTCACGTTACCCGGCAATCGCCACATGCCGGCGGCATCGGCTTGAAAGCTCTCGTGCTGTTTGGCATCAACATAGGAACCAGTTTGATGCGGACGCAGCCCCCATAGGATGACGCTCTCACCAGGTCTACGCTGAGGCGCCTCAACGCAGCGGCCGGTGAAGGGGACAAGCAACAAATGTCCGAATGTGGCTGTGGTTTTTTGCCACTGTGGCGGACAATTCTCCTGCTCAATACCGTTGACCGAAACGGCGATCCAACAAGCGTTCGCGTTCCAATCAGTGCGCGCAAAGAGCCGTCCGTCCGAGTCGTACGCCCAGGGGTCCAAATTTTGGTAGCCGATGCCGGGCAGGTAAGGATCGGCCCACAGCAATTCGTAGGCAACACCGGGACCGTCGCGCGCGATCTGCCGGTCCTCAATCGCCCAGCCTTGCAGATACTGCGAGCCTTCTAAGTTGGGATCCAAGCCGACCAGCGCCAGTGCCGCAATATGAGTGAGCCAGTCCGGATGCTCGACTTGCGCCGGCTTCAAGCTCAGGAGAAACTCCGCAGGAAGTCCGGCAAAGAATAGCGGCGCGTCCTGCCGCAGATCGAGGTGCTCGTTGCCACGAACGGCGGACAGGAATTCACAGGTGGCGTACAACTGAGCCGAGTTCCGGAAAGCTCCTGCTTCGAGCGAGGAAAGAACGTGTTTCCCGGCGCCGGAAACTAACGTCTCGAGCGGCGCGCCGGCGGCCATGCGCATGAACAACGCGTCGCGCGAGGCGCCTACGTCTGTGGGCTCGAATGTACATGCGGTATCCACCAGCGCGGCCCGCTCCTCATCAGACATCAGATCATCCGCCCAATCCAAGACCAAGGCCACCTGCCTCCGATCGCATTTGTGGGCCAGTGCCCAGCTAATCGCTTCCCGGCCGCGCTTTTGATCGCGCGCGATCGCGTAATCGAGAGCTAACTCGAATCCACGCTCAGGCGAATCAGCGACCGACTGCACACGATTTTCGAAATTAACCCAGCGCA
>JAFAZL010000176.1 GCA_019239815.1 Acidobacteriota bacterium | reverse complement strand
GGCGGCTTCATCACCGGAGTCTGAATCAGCGAGGTTTTGCTCGCAATGTCTCGGCCGGCCGCTACGGCTGAGGCCCACGCCCATTGAAAGTTGAATCCGCCCAGCCAGCCCGTTACGTCGACAACTTCGCCGATGAAGTAGAGGCCTGGGCTTTTCTGGCTCTCCATCGTCTTGCTTGAAAGTTCTTTCGTGTTCACGCCGCCGGCGGTGACTTCGGCCTTTTCGTATCCTTCGGTTCCCGATGGAATGAACTTCCAGTTGTGGACGCTTTCTTCGATTAATTTCAGAGAGGCGTTCGTCCAATCTTTGGGCGCATGCTTTTCGATCCACACGTCGGCGAGCCTGCGCGGCACGGCTTTGCGCAGTGCGGTTCGAAGCGTGGCGACGTCGCGATGCTCTCCGCTGTCGCGAATTTCACGAGTCCATTCCATTTCTGGAGCAAGATCGATCGTGACGGACTCCGCGTTCTTCCAGTTCCAATACGAGGAGGCTTGGAGAATCGCTGGACCACTTAAGCCGGCATGAGTGAACAACAGTTTTTCTCGAAACTCCGCTTGGCCGCAACGCGCCGACACCATCGCGGAGACGCCCGCCAGTTCGCGGAACGCGCGCGCGTCGGTCAAAGCGAATTTCAACGGCACGAGTGCCGGGCGGCATGGAACGATCGAATGACCGAACTGTTGCGCGATGTCGTAGCCGAGTCCGGTCGCACCCATCTTGGGAATCGACAAGCCGCCGGTGGCTACGACCAAAATTGGCGCAACGAACTCGATGGCCTCGCCGTTCGCGTCGTCGGTGGCGATGTGATATCCGTCGTCGAATTTTGCATCGCGAATGTTTGCGCTCAGGAAGAGCTCGACTTTTACCGCAGAGCACTCATCGAGAAGCATTGTCACGATGTCGCTGGCGGAGCGATCGCAAAAGAGCTGGCCTTCGGCCGCACCGGGGTATGGATGTTTTTCGTGATAGGGGATTTTGTGTTTCTTGACGAGCTCGAGAAAATCGGTTGCGGTGAATCGAGCGAGTGCTGAACGACAAAAGTCGGGATTGTCGGAGAGAAAATTCTGCGGTCCGCAGTGAAGATTGGTGAAGTTACAGCGCCCGCCGCCGGAGATCAGGATCTTTTTACCGGGCTTGTCAGACCGCTCGAGAACGGCGACCCGCGCGCCGTCGCGGGCCGCTTCGGCCGCGCATAGCAGGCCTGCGGCGCCAGCACCCAGTATCAAAACGTCATATTTCATCTTTCGCGGCACGGGTTTGCCCTGCATTTGCAATCTGCTAGGATAACTGCACTCAGGTCGCCTTTACGTTTTTCGAGATTTAGGAGAAGCCATGAGCGAAAAGGTCGCTGCCACCTTGCCTGGAACTGTGCAGAAAATCATCAAGCCTCCCCATCCCGACCTGCCAGAGAAGGCTGAAATCGCCGTGGAAGGCGCTGACGAACTCTACAAAGAGATTCGCATCGAAAATACGTTGACCGACGAAAAGGGCAACGAAGTGAAGCTCAAGCCTGGCGCCACGGTGGAAGTGACGGTTGAAGCGGAACCGAAGGACACGGTCGCAAAAGAAGCCAAGGCCAACGGTCGGAATTAAGTTTCCTAGCGGCGAATCGGGGTTGAGCGAAATAGCGCGCTAATTTTCGGGCAACGATCGGGTTTTCGACGGCTCCAGCTAGCCTGCCTTCCCGTCTTTCTGTGCGGACAGCAACTTCTCGATCCGGTCCAGGCGCTGTTCCAGGTTTTGTTCGATCTCTGCCGTTTTCTTTGCCATCAGAATCAGCTTGATCGAAACCATCAGTACGCCGCACTCCACCAGCAGGCCTTTCGTGAATCCTTTCACGAACAAGGCAAGGATGAAAAGTGCGATCGTCAGAACGATGATGACAATCGACCAAGGATCGGATGACTTGAGCATGGAAGACCTTCGCTGAGCGATGTTGCGCAGGTGACCGTCGCAACGAGAATTTCGAACGGCAAAATGCTCTCACGCAGCGGTGTTGCGACACAAATCCGATTCTATAAACAGAACATTA
>JAFAZL010000944.1 GCA_019239815.1 Acidobacteriota bacterium | reverse complement strand
CTTTAGCCGTGACGCCTACGGACCCGCCCTTCTGGGTCTGCGCGTTTCGACGGTTGATGCAGTGGTCGAGTGCTCATGCCGCCTAAGACGCGGTGTGCTCGCTTACATTCATTCACGTTTGCACCGAAGACTTAGCAGTGCGAGAGCTAGTCATGAGGCGTGTTTTGCTTTTTCGTGGAATTTTTCATCCGATAGATGGCGCACCGATGGAACTGTGAGGTGAGTTTTTGGGAATAGCGTTTTGCGAACGAAGTGTCGAAGACCGAATCAGAAATCAGATCGCAAATCCTGGCGGTTTCCGAATGGGATAGGAAACGCGCCTAAGAAAAATAGCGGGGTCCAACCTTGAGTCTGAAATGGCCAATATTCGTCTTGTCAAGTCCTTTGTGTGTTTTGGCTGTAACTTTGTGTGGTTGCGGAGCAGGAGGTTCGCAGTACGGAGGGACCTTTGAACAGCCGGCTGGGTTTCAAGTAACACCAAGCGCGGTACTGGTGGAGGCAGGACAGAGTACACAATTCCTCACAACCGGTAACGCCGGGAGCTTGGTCAGTCTCACCTGGAAAGTTAACGGC
Organism: Acidobacteriota bacterium; assembly: GCA_019239815.1. The sequence continues at coordinate 7,954 of JAFAZL010000944.1, read as the reverse complement.
GTAGCCGGGGGCTCGGCAACATCGGGAACAATTAGTTCATCGGGAGTTTACACGGCGCCCTCGTCTGTACCGACCGGCGACGTGTTGATAACGGCGACCAATACGCCGACTAATGCGACGGCTGCTCCCGCACAGGTATCGATATTTGCTCCACAAAATTTCGCCGCAGGCACGGTCTCGACAACAAACAATCCCCAAGTGGCGCTTTACAAGATCGTGGCCCCGGCCGGGGCAGCGGTACAGGTTCAGTTCGGGGCGAGCACTAAGTATGGACTAACGACCTGGGCGCAGCCAGCTCCGCCACTCGGGGGAGCCACTGCGGTTCTAGTGGCGGGAATGCGAGCCAACACTACCTATCATATGCAGGCAACCTTGCAGTTGGCCAGCGGCCTGCGGGTTGCTGATTCTGATCACGTATTCACAACCGGAGACTTGCCCGCCAGCATGATCCCGAGTATTACAGTTCCGCAACCGGCGGCAGCGGGTACGGCTCCCGGCGTGGAGCTGTTGGATCTAATATATTCGACCAGCCAGCGTCATCTTTCGGCACTAGCCACAGACTTAGACGGCAACGTAGTTTGGTACTACAGAATGGAGCCAGGGCAGTACCCCTTTCCCATCAAGCTCTTACCAAATGGTAATATGTTGCTCGTGGTATTCCAAGACGGAAACGCATTTCGCGAAATCGATCTTGCCGGAAATACTGTATTTCAGCTTCGGGTCGGCGACATCAATGCGGGATTGACCGCAATCGGGGCATCCTTTCAAAATTTGATTGAAATGCACCATGACATTTTGAAATTGCCCAACGGCCACTACATCTTACTGTGTAATTACTTCCCGATTCTTGTAGGCGGCGGACAGTCGACAACTCTCGGTGATGCATTGGTGGAATGGGACCCTCAAGCGCAAAAGCCGGTGTGGACATGGTCAACGTTCGACCATATCTCTCAGACCCACGCTCCCTATGGACTTGCGGATTGGACTCATGCCAACGCGATCGTCTATTCGCCAGACGACGGGAATTTAATTCTGTCGATGAGAAATCAGAATTGGGTTGTCAAAATCAACTATCAAGATGGGGCTGGGGACGGTCGCATTCTGTGGCATCTGGGACCAGATGGTGATTTTGCTTTGCCGAGTGGGCAAGCGCCGATTGAATGGAACTACGGCCAACACTATCCCACGGTGGTGAGTACGAACACTGCGGGCATTTTTCGACTTATGTTTTTTAACAATGGAAATAATCGGTTCGTGGACTCCAGCAATGACGTTTGTGGAACCGCCGGGCTCACTCCTTGCTACAGCAGCGTGCCGATTTTCGAACTCAACGAAAGCGCGAGCACGGGCCAAGTTCTCTGGGAGACCAACCTCTCGCCCCACTACTCAATCTGCTGCGGAGATGCGTTGGCTCTTTCAAACGGAAATGTCGAATATGACGTGGCGTTTGACGTGAACACGCCCAACCAATCCTTCATCCAAGAGGTCACTCAAGAGCCGACCCCACAGCTCTTGTGGCAAATGAATATCACTGGACAGCTTGCATATCGGGCATTTCGTATACCGAGTCTTTATCCGGGTGTCGAGTGGACGCAGACCGCTATCGCTTCAGCGAACAGGCGCAATTAATAGGAAGCAGACCCTAGTTTCGACCGGGCACCAATGAGACAAAAAATTTGTGGAAATTGAGAATTGGCGCGACGCCGAGAACTCAGGTTGAACATTCTGTCGGCAGGCGATTAGCGAAAGGAGAGGCTCTGCCACTGGTCTACGTGGGATTCGCCGGCACGGATCAGATGACATGCTTCGTGGCGGTTTTGGGCGTCGACCTGCTTCATAACGCGATAGATGTGATTCTTTACTGTGAATTCGGAGAGATTGAGGTTAGCGGCGATTTCTTTGTTGCTCAGGCCCATTGCGACAAGGGACATCAGTTGGCGTTGACGTTGCGTTAGTTCGAAGCGCGCGTCAACTCGCGGTTCGGCGATCGCAGTCCGTTGACCGGTCTCGCCGGCTAGAGCCTGGAAGAGTATTTTGCAGAATTTGAGAGGACAGACAGCTTCACCCTGTGCGACGCTTCTCAACGCATCAACCAGTTCGGAAGCAGATGCATTTTTGAGCAGGTAACCACTCACACCGAGACGCACCGCTTGCAGAAAGATGCCTGCATCGTCGTCCATCCCAAAGAGCACGAGGCGTACTTGCTGCGCCGATTCACGAAGATTGCAAATGAGGTCGGACCCGTTGCCCGCGGTGAGGTAGTCCAAGAGAACCAGATGGCTTTGGGTCGCCGCGATCGTGGCAGGCGTCGCATCGGAATAAGATCCTTCACCGACGACACAGAGATCACTACGCTTGCGCAAGAGGCGCGCTAGAGATTCTCGAAGCAGTCGGTTCTCGGCAACGATAAAGACATTCGTCTGGGAAAGTGATTTTTCAATTGTTTGCGTCATTCAGAGCCCCTCAGAGCTCTCCGTCAAAAAAATATTCTCTTTAGTTTGAGCCGCGTTGCGCCAACTCTCTGAAAACGACCCAGTTAGATACCACGGACCACAAATAGTATACATTTTAAGTTAAGTACAGTAACCCCAAAAAATTGGAACACAAAGCGAGCGGTACCCGACTGAGCTTGGCAACAATGCGTACCCTTCGCCATGGCTTATGAGAAGCCGATAGTGCTTTGGCCTACCGCACTGTGATGCTCGGGCCTGATGCTTGGTTGGCAATGCACGCAGAGCCTTCTTTAAGTCTCCTTTTTTCTTCATATTCGCGAATACTAAATGACGAGGAGAACCTCATGCGCAGGCCCATACGCATACTGGTAGCCAACCAGCCGAAACTGATGCGCGACTTAATTATGGCAACCTTGTCCGACGAACCGGGCATCGAGATAGTGGGGGAAGTCCCAGAGGAATCCGAGATTCGTCAGCAGGTACGCCACACCTCGCCTGATCTGTTAGTGATCGCTCTCGACGAACCGGCGAAACGTCCGGATATTTGCGACACACTTTTGAGAGATCAGCCCGGACTGCGGATTATCGCAGTCGCATCGCAGGAAAATTGCAGCGTTTTCTATTGGGCTTCATTCGACATTCACTCCAGCCAGATTGAACCGTCCGAACAAGGGATTCTGAACGCAGTGCGGAATATCGCGCCGGGTTCGGTACAGCGTGTTTGACGCGCTCAACCAACGGAATAGGAAATTCTGTAGTTTTTCGTACCATATCGCGGAGAGCGGAGCCACGGTAAAAATGAAGAGGAAGCTCGAAGGTCAAAACCGATTTGGTTGTGACTTAGGTAACAAGCGCATTGCACTCTACGTTCTCGCTGCGACTTTCCTCGGCGCAACTGCAGCTGCCTCTCAGGAAGAGCCGACCCACCAAAGGCCTATCCAACAGACATCGGAATTGGGCCGTGAAAATTTGAGCCGGGTAGCCGCATCTGCCGCGGACATCAAGACCATTCTCGTGAAAGATTCGGGACTGATGGTGGAGTTGAAACGCTGGGTTGCCAGAGACGCGACGGCTCAGGGGCAGCTCATCACTGACGTTGACTTATCGGATGACACGATTTTTGATCGTTTGCAATCCGACGTGCAGTTTCGATCGGTAGCTACGCAACTGGTACAACGTTACGGCTATTTGGTCCCGCAGCTCAATCCTGACTCAGCAGCCGGCAAAGAGCAAGAGTTGCTGGTGAAAGAACGCGTCAAACTGATGGTGCAGAGGGAAGACGAAGAGGAACAACAGCGAATCAAGTTGCGAAAAGCTCGGAACGGCCAGAGTTCGATAAATTGCAATGCTCTCGACCCTCAATGTAGCGAGAAAACAGGTTCCTACGACGACCAGTTCCCTGCGCAGCGTCGCGGCCAAGACACCGATCAAGGGTATCCACCTACGCAAATCGGACCCGATAACACGAATCCACGAGCTCCGAGCGGCAATGACCAACTTTTGCGAACGGGACTCGATACTTCGCAACAAGTTGGACTTCAAGGCGACACGAATCTCCCTGAATTGCCGCTGGGCGGCGGTTTGGACCCCATGGCCGGGCTTGGCGCGGGCTCATCTGGCTTGACGGGCAGCATTCTTCGTGGCGGCCGGGATCCGGAAAGCTCCACCAACGGAAATTTCCAACCGACGGCAGGCACAGAAAGTCGCAACGTCGTGGATTCGCTCGCGGTCTACGGAATCGGTTCGAGCGCTCCCAGCACGACCTCGAACCTAGAGGATCTCTATCGGTCGAACCGACGTGACACGAATGCGTCGTCTTCTACAGCCAGTTCGTCAACTTATTCGCCGATGTTACCACGCGATCGGCGTTACCAGCCAAAACCACAGCCTCCTGAACCGGAACTGGTGCGAGCGCCCAGCCCGTACAACGACATTCCGTCTCTCTACGACATGTATGTGCAGGCCATTCCGCGGCCGACCCTGCCAAAACGATTTGGGGCGGAAGTGTTTGAAAACGGAACCCGCGATTCGCAACTCATCCCGATGGATGTACCTGCGGGGCCAGATTATGTCGTGGGCCCTGGCGACGGACTGTCGATCGATATGTGGGGCGGCGTCAGTCAGCGCATCTTTCGCATAGTAGATCGCGAGGGGCGTGTCAGCCTGCCCGAAGTGGGGCCCGTGCTGGTCAGCGGCAAGAGTCTCGCTGATGTTCAGGCAAGTTTACAGGACACGTTGCGAACGCAATTTCGGCAGGTTTCTGCGGCGGTCTCGCTCAGCCGGCTGCGCACGATTCGTGTCTACGAGGTCGGAGACATTGCGAATCCGGGAGCGTATGACATCAGCTCTCTTTCTACGCCACTCAACGCGCTATTCGTTGCCGGGGGCCCCACTCAGAAAGGATCTCTCCGAATCGTGAAGCACTACCGGGGCGACCAGCTCGTGCAGGTCGTCGATCTGTACGACCTTTTGTTGCATGGTGTGCGATCCGGGCTGCAACAACTCGAGAACGGCGACAGCATACTGGTGCCACCCGTCGGGCCGCAGGTGACGGTTGATGGAATGGTGCGGCGTCCTGCGATTTACGAACTCAAAGACGAAAAGAATTTGTCGTCTGTGCTCGACCTTGCTGGGGGACTACTTCCAACTGCCACGCTTCGCCATATCGAAGTGCAAAGACTGGTCAAACATCAGGATCAGACAATGCTCAGCCTCGACATCTCCGAGGCAGATACAGACTCGGAAATTACGAAGAAGCTGGAAGCTTTCGAAATAAGTGACGGCGATCGGATCCGCGTGTTCCCGATCCCGCCTTACAATCGCGACGCTGTTTATGTCGAAGGCCACGTCATTCGGCCGGGTCGGTATTCCTACCGCGCCAACATGCGTGTGACGGATGTAATTGCGTCATACAAGGATTTGTTGCCGGAACCGGCCGGTCAGTACGCAGAGATCGTTCGGCTGAATCCACCGGATTTCCACCCGACGGTTGAAAGCTTTGATTTATCCGCAGCGCTGGCGAATCCCGCGCAGTCGCCGACTCTGCAAGCGATGGATACAGTTCGAATCTTCAGCCGATTCGATTTTGAGAATCCACCGACAGTTTCTGTTTTTGGTGATGTGCGGGGGCCTGGAACGTTCCGCACGACCGGACAGATCCACTTGAGTGACGCGGTGCATCTCGCCGGGGGAATTTCTCCGGATGCGAAAATTGATGACGCACAAGTATTCCGTTATCAGCCCGACGGGAAGATGAAAATCTTCAGTGTCAGCCTGAACTTGGCACTAGAAGGCGATCCATCGGCGAACATTTGGCTGCAGCCCCGCGACCGACTACTGATTCACAAGAGTCCGGATACGATACAGCCCGCGACGGTCTACATCCAGGGCGCCGTGGGGAAGCCTGGCCGCTATCCGCTAACCACGAACATGACGGTCGCTGACTTGATTCGCACTGGTGGCGGATTGAAGCCGAGTGCCGACAACCAAACGGCCGACTTGACCCACTACTCGTGGGCCGACAAAGGCGAACTTACCGGTTCACATCAGTCCGTCACGATTTCGGAAGCGCTTGCTGGGGAAACGACGGCGAATATTTCACTGAACAACGGTGACGTTCTGACCATCAGGCAACTGCCAAACTGGACTGATCTCGGTGCATCGATAAGTGTGAAGGGCGAAGTGAATAAGCCGGGCCCCTACGGCATCAGACCCGGTGAAAAGCTGAGTTCTGTGCTGGAACGCGCCGGCGGATTCGGACCGCTCGCGTACCCGTACGGCGCAGTACTCATGCGTCGCGAAGTGCGAGAATTCGAAATGAGCTCGCGGCAGGAGCTCGTTCGACGACTGAAACAGGAACAACTGAATCTAAAGCAGCTCCCTGAAGCGGAGCCCGATCAAAAGAACGCCAAACTGACTGCGATCGCGGAAACGGAGACGACCCTTCAACAGCTGCAGGCGAATCCGCCAATTGGCAGAGTCGTCGTGCGGATTCCAGCGGAATTGAAAAATCTAAAAAATACCACGGCCGACGTTCCCGTGCGCGACGGCGACGTTCTGCTGATTCCCAAGAAAGCGGACTACGTAATGGTGAATGGTCAGGTCTTTAATCCTACGGCGGTCAGCTATAGGCCGGGACGCAGTGCTCGTTGGTATCTCAGTCAAGCGGGAGGGACGACTCAACTCGCAGACAAGAAGGCGGTCTTCGTTGTTCGCGCAGACGGTTCTGTGTTGTCGGCTAAGAATAATCAATCCGGCTGGTGGTCGGGCGATCCTCTGGGCAGTTCGCTGAGGCCCGGCGATTCGGTTGTTGTGCCAGAAGCAGCACCACGCATCGGGACTCGGAACTGGCAGACTCTCTTCCAAGCGGGGCAACTGGCGACATCAGCTGCGCTGGCAGTCGCATACATTCACCCGTGATGCTTGCATGTGTATTTCGGGCTCGGCTTGTCGCGATCTGCGGAGCGTTGGCTTTTTTGGGCCTCATTTTCGCCCATCAGACGTTTGCCGCAGAACGAAAGCAGCAGCCGGACCAGCAGTCTGACGACCGGAGTGCTCAAGGCGAGAAGAAGGACCACAAAGACGAAGCGGACGCACCCAAACCAACGAACGATGATGATCAGACGGCCGCACTAAAGGACTCAAACTCGCAGTACGGCTTATACAGTTTAGGGAAGAATTTTTTGGGAGATCAAAAGCAAATCTGGACCAGTCCCGCGCGGCTTCGATTCGCCGATGTCGACTGGCTTGTGCCTGCGAGCGGATTTGCGGCTGGTCTATTCACTACTGACCGCGACATCAGCGGCCACCTGTCAACAAATCCTCAAACCATCAGCCATAACAAGACGTATTCCGACGCTAGCGTTGCTGCTCTCATCGGCGGTGCCGGCGCAATGTGGCTCCTAAGCTATCCGTCGCATCGGGAACACTGGCGCGAGACCGGTTTTCTGGCGGGCGAGGCTGCCCTGAACAGTCTCGTCGCGGTTGAAGCACTGAAGTACTCGCTGAGAAGGGAGCGCCCTTTTCAAGGCGACGGCAGCGGCCCCTTCTTTAGCGGAGGTACATCGTTTCCGTCCGAGCACGCCGCGGCTGCCTGGTCGGTAGCCGGCGTTATTGCACACGAATATCCCGGCCCCATCCCGAAACTGCTAGCGTACGGCCTCGCATCGTTCGTCAGCTACTCGCGCATACGAGCGCGACAGCATTTCCCTTCGGATGTTTTCATCGGCACCATGATGGGAAACATGATCGCCCAGAACATCTACACCCGGCACTACGATCCATCGCTAGGCGGCAGCGAATGGAGGCCATTTCGGGATATCTTCCACGTCGATCAACCGTCGCCGTCCAACCAGGGTTCCCCTTATGTGCCGTTGGACAGTTGGGTCTACGATGCATTCGATCGCCTCGCTGGTCTTGGACTCGTCGATAGTAACTTTGCCGGACTTCGCCCTTGGACTCGGAATGAATGCATTCGCCTGATGAATGAGGCGCTCGATCAC
>JAFAZL010000933.1 GCA_019239815.1 Acidobacteriota bacterium | reverse complement strand
GATCTGCGCGATGCTCGGTGTCAGCATGATCCAGTACGCCTTGATGTGATCGAAGTTGTCGAGCATTAAGCGCGAAACCGCGATGTTCCGGAGATCGAGATAACCGCTCGTGCGTGGTATGTGCGACAGCGCGGTGTTATCCGGATGAAACGCCAGCGGAATAAACGTCACGAACCCATGCGTCTCGTCCTGCAATTCGCGCAATTTGACGAGGTGATCGACGCGTTCTTCTTCTGTCTCGACGTGGCCGTACAGCATTGTCGCGTTGGAATGCAGCCCCGCCTGATGTGCTTTCCGCGCCGTGTTGAGCCACATTTGCCCGCTCGTCTTGTGGTCGCAAATAATTTTGCGCACGCGCGGATGAAAAATCTCAGCGCCGCCGCCGGGGCAGGAATCCACGCCGGCTTCTTTCATCTTCTGCAAAACTTCTTCGACCGAAATCTTCGCGATGCGCGAGAAAAAGTGCACTTCCACCATCGTGAACGCTTTGAGGTGGATGCCAGGGCAGCGCTTCTTCAGCCCGCGCACCATTTCCAGATAGTGGTCGAACGTCAGGTCAGGATGCAGTCCGCCGACAATATGGAATTCCGTCGCGCCTTCGCGCACGCCCTGTTCGGCGCGCTGATAAATCTCTTCGAGCGCATACACATATGCACCGGGAGCGTTCGGATCGCGGCCAAACGCGCACAGCCGGCAATGCGCCAGGCAAACATTCGTCGGATTGATGTGCCGATTGACGTTGAAATACGTGACGTTGCCATGCCGCTTTTCGCGCACGTGGTTTGCGAGCCAGCCAACCGCCAGCAGATCGGGCGAGCGGAACAGCAGAATCCCGTCGTCAACCGACAGCCGTTCGCCCGCCAAGACTTTGTCGGCGATCGGTCCTAGACGCTGGTCGGTGAGGATAAGTTGAGCCATGTTTCGTTCAAAACGTCTGAAAACTTCAAACGTGCCAAAGAGCTGTTGCCGCGCCCCAGAACAGCAAGAACGACATACTAATATAACCGTTCATGGTGAAAAACGCAGCGTCCAGCTTGCTCAAATCGTCCGCTTTCACCAGCGAATGTTCGTAGCCGAGCAGCGCCGCGACGACGGCGATTCCTGCCCACGCCGGCCAGGGAAGCGCGAAACTCCACGCCAGCCACGAGAGCAAAACTACAACGCCCATGTGCATCACGCGTGCGATGAGCAGTGCGTTGGCGATGCCGAAGCGTTTCGGCACGGAGAACAGTCCCGCTTGGCGATCGAAGTCGATGTCCTGGCACGCATAAAGAACATCGAAACCGCCGACCCAAAGCGTCACAGCTGCGCAGAGAATTAGCATGCGCCAGTCGAGTCCGCCAGTGATCGCGATCCACGCTGCCGCAGGCGAAATTCCCAACGCGAAGCCGAGAAACAGGTGCGACCAGTTCGTGAAGCGTTTGGTGTAGGAGTAGAAGAACAAGATCCCGAGCGCGACCGGCGATAGTTTCAGTGCGAGCGGATTGAGCTGCCACGCGGCGACTACGAACAGAGCAATCGCCACCAGCGTGAAGATCAATGCAAACGAAACCGAAAGCGCTCCGGTCGCGAGCGCGCGTTGCCTCGTGCGTGGATTCTCCTTGTCATAGCGAACATCGGCGATACGATTGATCGTCATTGCTGCCGAGCGCGCCGAAACCATGGCAACGATGATCCACAAAATCTGGCGCAGCGTCGGCAATCCGTGCGAGGGCTGATGCGTCGCGCGGGCGGCAAGCAACGCGCCCGTCAGCGCAAACGGCAACGCAAAAACCGAGTGCTCGAACTTGATCATCTCGAGCACTGTGCGAACGCGGTTCATGCTTTGGCTTCTTTCGCGCCGCTGGAACCCGTCCAGCGATACATCGCATCTTGCGGCAGCCCTATTTGCGCGAGGACGCGGCAGACGTATTGCGTCACGAGGTCCTCGATCGTTTTCGGCTGATGATAGAACGAAGGGACGGCAGGCATGATAATCGTGCCGGCTTGTTGCGCGCGCAGCATGTTTTCGAGATGAATGCGGTTAAATGGCGTGTCGCGAATGCAGAGCACCAGCTTACGCGATTCTTTCAGGATCACGTCGGCTGCGCGAGCGACAAGATCGTCGCTGATGCCGTTCGCGATCGCAGCGAGCGTTCCCATCGAGCAGGGAACGACGATCATCGCGTCCACTTCGTAACTTCCCGACGCGATCGAAGCCCCGACATCTTTATTCGGAAGCACTTCGATCTTTGCAGAACTTTTTCCCAGAATTCGCGAAGGCAACTGTTTTACATCGCCGGAAGAAATTCCCAACTCTTCGGCGAAAAGCCGCTGGCCGGTTTCGGTGACCACCAGATGAATCCGCGCGACGCGCGAGTCCGCTTCCAGCATCGCGAGCGTCTTCTGGGCGAGGACGGCGCCGCTGGCTCCGGTCACACCTACGGTTACGATTTGTCCCTTTTCTGTGGGCATTTTGTGCGGGTAAATTTAGTCTCTCAACGCGTGGGTTTGGTGTCAACAGAGCGCGTCCGAACCGCTACTCCGCGCATCTCAAAATCGTCGTACGCTCGAACGCGTTCGGTCGTGTCGAGCGTTTCAAACGAATCGTTCGTTTCAATTTTTGTCGAGACCGGGAGACTCCATGAACGGAAATTCGCAACCGCTCGAGGTCGCGATGGAATTCATCAAACGGATCAACGCCGGAGACATTGGCGCGCTGTGCGATTTGATGACCGAAGGGCACGTTTTTCAAGACGCGCTCGGGAAAAGGTTTATCGGGCGCGAAACGATGCGGCAAGGCTGGGCGATGTACTTCAAATTGGTCGCGGATTACCAAGTGCATGCCGACGAATTTTTCCAAACCAACGAGCGCATCGCAATTTTTGGAACGGCGAGCGGGAAGTACGTCGGTCCGCACGGGCCGAGCACGAAAACCGGCAACGGCGCACCGGTGCAACCCAGCGCGGAGTCGGTAGTTGGGCCGAATGGATTCTGGGAAGTGCCGGCAGCGTGGCTCGCGGTTGTGAAGGACGGGAAGATTGCAGAATGGCGCGTTTACGCAGACAATCAACCGCTGCGCAAACTGATGGGCGACGCGACGCCGTAGTCATTCGCACTTCGCTACCGATCGACGCGCGTTTGAATCTGTAGGGGCGGGGCTCGCTCTGCCCGGAGTAATCACGAGCACGGATTTCGCGAGTGCGCAGTCCTGAAGTGAATCGCACCGCAAATTTTATGAACGAACGAGAACTGGAAAAACTACTGGAATTGGTGCGGGCGGGAAAGCTTGCACCGTCGCGGGCAATGGAGCGGCTGAAGCATATGCCGTTCGAGGATCTCGGCTTTGCAAAAGTCGATCATCATCGCGCGCTGCGGCAGGGATTCGCCGAAGTGATTTTCGGCAAAGGGAAGTCGCCGCAGCACGTCGCGGAAATCGTGCGGTCGATGCTGAGTCATCGCGACAGCAAACACAATATTTTAGTGACGCGCGCCGACGAGAAGATTTTCGCGGCGGTGCGGAAAATCAAGACGGGAAAATCTTCGCCGGCAAAATTTCATCCGCTGTCGCGCGTGATCACGATCGAGCGGAACAAAGACATTTCGGGAAAGGGAACAATTTTTGTCGTGTCGGCGGGAACGAGCGACATTCCCGTTGCGGA
>JAFAZL010000872.1 GCA_019239815.1 Acidobacteriota bacterium | reverse complement strand
GGATGCTGCGGGTATCTTAATTGATGGGGGTTGTGGGTGGCAACGGGGAAGTGGGCGGTGGGTGTGGAGTTTACAACTTGGGAGGAAGCATGACTCGGTTTCGGGTGAGTGCGTTCAGTATTTCGGCGGATGGGTTTGGCGCGGGAGTGGAGCAGAGCTTGAGCAATCCGCTGGGAGTGGGCGGAATGCAGGTGCATGGGTGGGCGTTTGAGACGAAGACGTTTCGCGCGATGCATGGTGGCGAAGGCGGGAGCGTGGGAGTCGATGACGAATTCGCGGCGCGGAGTTTTGAGAATTTAGGTGCGTGGATTTTGGGAAGGAACATGTTTGGGCCGGTGCGCGGGTCTTGGGGAGATGAGTCGTGGAAGGGATGGTGGGGAGATACGCCGCCATATCATGTGCCGGTGTTTGTGCTGACGCATTATGAGCGGCCGCCGCTGGAGATGAAGGGCGGGACGACGTTTTATTTTGTGACTGGCGGCATTGAAGAGGCGGCGAAGCGGGCGGCGGAGGCGGCCGGTGGGAAGGATGTGCGGATTGGAGGAGGAGTTTCCACGATTCAACAGTATTTGAAGGCGGGAGTGATCGACGAGATGCATTTGGTGGTGTCGCCGGTGTTGCTGGGGGCGGGGGAGAAATTCTTTGGGAATTTGGATTTGGTGAAGATGGGGTTTCGAGTGACGGAGTCGGCGAATTCGGAGAGGGTGATGCACCTGGTGATGGAGAACAAGAGGTGACGGAGAAAAGAGGAAGGGAAAAGATAACGTAGAGGCGCGGTGGGCGCTGAGGTTTCGCGGCGAATTTGGCGAAGGTGTTGAGAGTTTCTTTGTTAGTGATGCGTAGGTTCTGGTAACGGATTTGGAGTGGGATGCTCTTGGCCGGATGAGATTTTTTCGGCTTGGGTTTTGATGCCTTCGAGCATTCCGCGGAAGACGAAGTGGTGGAAGGGAAGTACGCTGTACCAGTAGAGGATGCCGAGTAAACCCTTCGGCTGGAATTTCGCGATTTGTTTCAGGTTGCAGCAGGCGTTTTGGTCTGTGGGTTGAATGCAGAATTCTAGGACGGCTACGCCGGGGAGTTTCATTTCGGCGCGCAGCATTAGGGATTTGTCGCGTTCGATACCTACGACGCGCCAGAAGTCGAGCGCTTCACCGTAACCGAGGCGGTCGGGGTGAAGGCGCCCGCGACGCAAGCCTGGGCCGCCAACTAGACGATCCATCCAGCCGCGAAGTCCCCACAGATATTTTGCGGAGTACCAGCCGTGTTCGCCGCCGAGCAGCGAAACGGCTTGGAAGATTGCGTGTGGCGGTGCGTTGACGCGGATCTCGCGCTCGTCTTTGAAGACGGTGCCGCCGGCCCAGTGAGGGTCGCCTTCGATCGGGCCAGCCATCGACCAACTGGTTTCGACTTGTCCGTCGGCGGTTTTGCTGCGGGCGGCTTTGATGGCTTCGCGAACAGTGAGGAGTTCTTGCGGGATGATTTTTGTGATGCTGTCTTCGCGGGCGACGACAGGATTTTTCAGGCCTTCGGCGAGTGGGCGGGCGATGTCTTTGCTGAGCGGTGTGACGAGATGAATCCAGTACGAGCTTAGGAGCGGGGTGAGAACGGGAAGCGGGATGATGATGCGGCGGGGAAGATGAAGTTCTTCCGCCATGATGTTCATGATCTCGCGGTAGCTGAGGACTTCGGGGCCGCCGATGTCGAAGACGCGGGCGGCGGTTTCGGGCTTTTCGAGGACGCCGGTGAGATAGTTTAAAACGTTGCGGACGGCGATGGGCTGGCACGGAGTTGTGACCCACTTCGGCGTCACCATGATCGGAAGGCGTTGGACGAGGTAGCGCAGGATTTCGAATGAGGCGGAGCCGGAGCCGATGATCATGGCGGCGCGGAGGGATGTGACAGGGACGCCGCTGTCGATGAGCGCTTTTTCGACGGCGCGGCGGGAAGTGAGATGTTCGCTGAGGCCGGTGCCGGTTTCGCCGAGACCGCCGAGGTAGATGATGCGGGAGACGCCGGCTCGTTTTGCGGAGTCGGCGAAGGTGGTGGCGAGTTGCAGATCTTTGTTGGCGTATTCCACGCCAGCGGAAATCATGGAGTGGACGAGGTAGTAGGCGGCGGAGCAGCCTTGCAGGGCTTCGGTGAGAGATTTCGAATCGGAGAGGTCGATTTCTTCGACGAGTAGATTTGGATGATCGGACCAAGGGCGGTCCTGGAGTTTGCGCTTGGAGCGGACGAGGCAGCGGACGGAGTAGCCGGCGTCGAGAAGGCGGGGGACGAGGCGGCCGCCGATGTAGCCTGTAGCGCCGGTGACGGCGATGTGGGGGTTGGGCATAGCTCAGTATCTGATGCCGGAGCTGTGAACTAAGGCTTTGGGATCGCCTTACTTGTTATTCGGAGCCGACGGATGTTTTGAATCCGTCGAACGTTGTAAGGCGCCCGTTTGTTTTCGTTGAGTGGTCGGATAGAATCAACCTTTTGTTTTGGGCGTCTAAACGGGCGCTGACGGGGCTATGAACGAAATTCGGGTACACAACACGCTGAGCGGCAAGGTCGAGCCGTTTGCGCCGCAGCGGCCGGGCGAGGTGAGCATCTACACCTGCGGGCCGACGGTGTACGACTACGCACACATCGGGAATTACCGGACGTTTATTTTCCAGGACATTTTGCGCCGGTTTCTGGAGCTGCGCGGTTTCAAGCTGAACCATGTCATGAATCTGACGGACGTGGACGATCGAATCATCGCGAACGCGGCGAAGGCGGGAGTTTCGATTCGCGATTACACCGCGAAGTATGTGCAGGCTTTTTTCGACGATTGCAAAACGCTGAGCATTGAGGCGCCGGAGCATTGGATTCGCGCGACTGATTACATCGACGACATGGTGAAGTTGATCCAGCGGCTGCAGGAGAAGTCGTTTACGTATGCGGGCGAAGGATCGATTTATTACCGGATCACGAAGTTCCCGGATTACGGGAAGCTTTCGAAGATCGATGTGACGGGAATTCAGGCGGGAGCGCGCGTCGATAACGATCGATATGAAAAGGAGAGCGCGCGGGATTTTGCGCTGTGGAAGGCTCCGAAACCGGGCGAGCATTTCTGGGAGACGGCGATCGGTCCGGGGCGGCCGGGCTGGCACATCGAGTGTTCGGCGATGGCGATGCATTTTCTGGGTGAGACGATCGACATTCACACCGGCGGAATCGATTTGGCGTTTCCGCATCACGAAAATGAGATTGCGCAGAGCGAGGGCGCGACGGGCAAGAAGTTTGTGAACTACTGGATGCACGCGGAGCATTTGCTGGTGGAAGGCGAGAAGATGTCGAAGTCGCTCGGCAATTTTTTTACGCTGCGCGATTTGTTTGCGAAGGGATATAAGCCTTCGGCGTTGCGGTTTGCGTTGGCGAAAGTGCCTTACCGGCGGCAACTGAATTTTACGTTTGACGGATTGCAGGAAGCGGCTGCCGCGGTCGAGCGGTTGCGAAATTTTTCGGATCGGCTGGCGCGTGAGAAGTTTCCGGAAGGCAACGCGCCGGGAATGGCGGAGCGAATCGCGAAAGCGGCGAATGATTTTGATGCGGGGCTCAGCGAGGACCTGAACACGGCGATGGCGCAGGCGGCGGCGTACGACCTTGTGCGCGAAGCGAACATTGCGATGGACAAGGGCGAGTTCCGACAAGGCGACGTGGCGGCGGCGAATGATTTTCTGGCGAGGTTCGATCGCGTGTTTGCGGTGATCGCGGACACGGACGCGGAGAAATTAGCGGCGCTCGGGTATGGCGCAGGCGACGGCGCGATAAGCGACGCGGACGTCGAAAAAATGGTCGCGGAGCGACAGGATGCGCGGAAGCGGCGAGACTTCGCGGCGTCGGATCGGATCCGAAAAGAGCTTGCAGACCGTGGTATAATTCT
>JAFAZL010000840.1 GCA_019239815.1 Acidobacteriota bacterium | reverse complement strand
TCTCGTGCTGTGGCTAAGATATCGGGGCGGCGATGATGGAGCTATAGGACGATGGTTGGAACTGTATAGCCGAGAGTACTAAGCGGCCTCTTCGAGATTGGAAAACAATACCTAGGCCCAGATCGGAGCGAGGAGCATGGTCTTCCGTAGCTATAAGCAAACAAGACAGTTATATCCCTAAAAGGTAGAGATCAGCCGGCTGCCGCGAAGCGCCACGTTGGAGTGATGTTCAGCCGCGCTCTTCCCGTGCGGGTTCTATCAGGCAACGAGATCGATCTGTAATCGATTACAACTACAATGAAGTAGTTATTGGGTGTCCGAGAGAGGTGATAGCACCTCTGAGGACCCATTCCCACCGTGGGGCGAAACGACTTTGTCGTCACCTTTTCTTCAAAATGGGAGATAGCCATACTGGTGTCGTTGCCATGCAACAGACCTTTCGATTTTCCGGCTTGCGTGAAATCCTCGCGAAGGCCAACGAAGAGAAATCCGGCGATCAGCTCGCCGGAATCGCCGCGTCTTCGGAGCGTGAGCGGGTCGCCGCAAAGATCGCGCTGGCCGATCTTCCGCTCGTCGATCTGCTGAACAATCCTGTGATTCCGCCGGAAGAGGACGAAGTCACTCGGCTCATTCTGGAGTCGCACGATTCCGTTGCCTTTGAACGGCTGCGCCACATGACCGTGGGGAGTTTCCGCGAGTTCATTCTCAGCAGCCAAACGACGGAAGCTGAATTGAAGGCTCTTAAGTGGGGGATCACTTCTGAGATGGCGGCGGCCGTAACGAAGTTGATGGGAAACAAAGACCTCGTGCTCGCCGCGGCTAAGATTCGCAACGTGACGCGCTGCCGTAACACGATTGGCGAGCGGGGAGTGCTCGGTATTCGGTTGCAGCCCAATCATCCGTCCGACGATGTTGGAGGCATTTTGCTCGCGGCTTTCGACGGGCTGCTCTACGGATGCGGAGACGCTGTGATTGGCGTAAATCCTGCGACAGATTCCGTCGCAAGCGTTGCCGCGATTCTCAGCGCGCTGGATCGCCTGATTACGGGATTCGCGATTCCGACGCAGGCATGCTGTCTGGCACACATCACGACGCAACTGGAATGCATGGATCATGGGGCGCCCATCGATTTGCTCTTTCAATCGGTCGCGGGCACTCAGTCTGCGAACATCAGTTTCGGCATCAGTCTGGCGCTTTTGCGCGAAGGCCGCGAACGAGTGCTGGAGCATCATCATGCGCGGAAGATTCCTTGGGCTGGCGACGACGTGATGTATTTTGAAACGGGCCAAGGCAGCGCGCTCTCTGCCGAAGCGCATCATGGAGTCGATCAGTTGACGCTGGAGGCGCGAGCTTACGGAGTTGCTCGCGCTTTCGATCCGTTCCTGGTGAATAGCGTTGTCGGGTTCATCGGTCCGGAGTACTTGTACGACGAGCGTCAGATTATTCGGGCCGGGCTTGAGGATCATTTCATGGGCAAATTGCTCGGGCTGCCGATGGGATGTGATGTCTGCTATACGAATCATGCCGTCGCGGATCAGAACTCTGCCGACAATCTGATGCTTTTGCTGGCCGCGGCCGGCTGCAACTATTTCATGGGCGTGCCGGGCACGGACGACGTCATGCTCAACTACCAATCGACGAGTTTTCACGATGCACTCGCGGTTCGCGAGATCCTTGGCCTGCGGCCTGCACCTGAATTCGCGGAGTGGCTTGAAGAAGCTGGCATCTTTCGAAACGGCAAACCTGCGGCGCTGAAAACCGATCATCGCCAGAAACTTTTGCGCGGGCTGGAACGCGTGCTCCCAGCGCAGGCGTGATGAGAGCATGAGCGACGATCACAATCTTGAAGCGTCGCGCACATGGCCTGAAGTCGTCCGGAAGATTCGAGCGCGGACGCCGGCACGGATTTTTGTGGAACGCGGGGCCTCCTACACAACGGAGATGGAACTGCAGCTTCGCGGGGCACGGGCCGGCGCTGTTGATGCCGTGTGGGCTGAATTCGATTTGCAGAAGGATTTTTCGCCGGCGTTTGCTGTGCGATGGGAGCTGTTTCAGGTTTCGAGTCAAGCCGAAACAAAATCACAATTTCTGCTGCG
>JAFAZL010000673.1 GCA_019239815.1 Acidobacteriota bacterium | reverse complement strand
CAAACTTGAGCGTGCGAATGGCGACATGGGCGTTATGAGCGGCCTCATCGCCCACAATCGCGACGACCTCGAAGAGCTTAAGCGCCGCGGCGATCGCAACTACTACGAATTCAAAATCACCAAAAGCAAAACCGCGCAGCGCGTCGGCCCCGTCCAGGTCACTCTGAACAAAACCGACCAGAAGCGCGGCAAGTACACCATGACCGTCTTCGTCGACGACCGCTCCATCGAGAAGAAAGACAAGACCGCCGGCGAGCCCGTCCAGTTCTATCTCAAAGGCGCGTCGCGCATGACGCCGTACGAAATCGTCGTCTTCGACGTCGGCAAAAACGACATCAACGGCTACCTCTCAACTCCAAAGGAAGGCACAAGCAGTGGCGGCGGCTCGGCCACTCCAGCATCAGCCGCACCAGCCGCAGCCCCCACAGCCACTCCCTCGGCCCAACCAACTCTGAACAAGCCATCCTCTAACTAAGCTCCAAGCAGGGTCCATGTAGGGGCGCAGCACGCTGCGCCCCAGCTTGCCCGGACCTATGTTCGGCCGCAGTCCCCCTCCTATCCCCTTCAATCTTTCCCCTGGAAACCGTGTCCCACCAGTCACTTCATCGCCGCATCCTACCTCCGTTACCCTGAACCGAAGCCGCCTCAAGGCCGCTCTGGAGCCAAAATGAACCCCTCCCCCAGCCGAAGAGTCCTTACACTCCTCCCGACACTTTTCTTCGCGTTGCTGTTCGCCGTCCCGCACGCCGATGCCCAAGCTCCGCTTGAGCCTGCCCGACTCCCCGCCCACACCTCCTTCTACATCGTGTGGCGCGGCGAGCCCGCAGGCGACGTCCGCAAAGCCAACAGTCTCTTCGCCCTCTGGGACGACCCCGAATTCGCTCCCGTCCGCGCCGCCATGTTCGACAATCTCACTAGCGCCGCGAGCGACAATAAATCGGAAGCCAAGCCCGGACTCACCCCCGCCGAAGCTCAGGAATATTCCGCGCTCCTCGAAAACGGCTTCGTTCTCGGCTACCTCAGCAAGCCCGAATCAAAAATGACCGCCAGCGCCACTCCACCAAAACCACCGGCCGCCGGCGCCCCCTCAGAAAAATGGAATGGCCTGTTCTTTATTTACAATCGCACCGGCAAAGAAGCGCTTCTCTCCAAAGCCGTCCTCCGCATGCGCAATCAGGAAAAGGAATCGCCGCAGCTTTCGCAAACGACAATTGCCGGCATCCCCGCTCTAAAAGTGCAACGCAAAACCGAGACCACCTACTGGATCGAACACGGCAAATACGCCGCCAGCGCTAGTGATCCCGCCGTCCTCGAACAAATTCTCCCCCGCCTCGAAGGCGCCACGCCTCCCGATTCACTATCCCAATCCGCCGCATTCCAGGAAGCGCAATCCCACCTCGGCGGTGTTCTCGAACTCTTCGCCGCCGTCCCCACGCTGAAAAACGAAGCACAAGGCACCTCAAACGGCTTCTATCTGCCCGCCGTTCTCACCGCGATCAAGCTCGATGCTGTGCGTTCCATCTGCGGACGCGTCGTGCTCGACGGTGCCAAAACCCGCTTCCAAGGCGTCGTCCTCGGCGATACTGCTCCGGGCTCCCTGCTCGATCTCTGGCCCGCAGGCGTCGACTCTCCGCCGTCACTCGCCATCTTGCCGCCCAATGCCATTTCCTACAGCGAATCGCAGTTCGATCTCCCTGCTTTCTATCAAGTCCTCAAGCGCGGCCTGGGTGCGATGTCTCCCGGCCAGAATCCCTCGATGATGGTCGAGATGATGGCGCAACAAAAGCTCGGCATGCCCCTCGCCGATGCTCTCACTCTCCCATCCGGCGAATTCACTTCGATGCAACTCAGCCCCGCGCTCGATCCCGACAAATCCATCTACGTTTTCGGCATCCAGAAAAAAGCCGAAACTCTGAAACTCATGCGTACGCTGCTCGGTGAACAAATCACTTCCGAGCGCACCGAAGGCGATACCACCTTCCTCAAAATCTCACTCAGCGGAAAGCAAGGCACCAAGGGCGTCGCGCAGTGGAATTTCTACCATCTCGGCGTCACTCCAAACTTCATCTACGGCGCGCCAAAATTCGAATCCGTCAAAGAAGCCATCGCCGGCCGCGACATGATGCACATCATGTCGCTCACGCCCCTCCAGGAAGCTCGCCCCGACTACCCCGCAAAAATCAACGGCCTCTATTTCTTCGACTTTTCAAAAGTAGATTGGGCCGCCGCCAAGACACGCTGGATCGAAGAAGCGAAAAAATCCGCCGCAAAACCAACCGCCACCGCCGACCAAAAAGCCGCCGCGGCCAAGGTCCCGCACATCCTCGCCGACGCCAATCCCGCCACTCTCCAGCGCCACCTCCACACCATGATCGGCGCCTCCTGGAAAGACGAAAAAGGCGTCCACTTCGACCAATGGATCCAGTGAGCCAGCTCGGCAACTCCGATCCCGAAGTTGTAGGGGCGGGGCTTGCTCCGCCCGCGCGATGCATCTTGGCGTAATCCAGATTCAGGACTTGTAGCCGCGGTCGTGGCTCAGACCGCGGGGTTTAGATTCAACTCCATCTGACACGCAAGCAGCTTTGGGTGCCGCTCGATAAGAGCGAAGGCGTTGTCAAGGCACAAATCTCCCGTGCAGTGTTTTGCACCGCTTTGGGTGTCAGGGTGTTGGAGGACCGAAGCCCTGAAACTCTCACGGTGAATCAGCTTTTCGGCAGTTCGACAACTGCA
>JAFAZL010000601.1 GCA_019239815.1 Acidobacteriota bacterium | reverse complement strand
GTATCCGATTATTCGACAGGCGCGCGAAATGATCGCCGCCGGTGAACTCGGCACGCTCCGCCTCGTGCAAGTCGAATACGCGCAAGACTGGCTCACCACGCCACTCGAAAACACCGGACAAAAACAAGCCGCGTGGCGCACCGATCCCGCACAGAGTGGTCCCGCCGGCTCGCTCGGCGACATCGGCACGCACGCCTACAACATCGCCTGCTTCGTCAGCCAGCATCACGCCGAGCAAGTCGCCGCCGACGTCAGCATCATGGTTCCCGGCCGCCGTCTCGACGACAACGTGCAAGTCTTGCTTCGCTACAACGAAGGAGTTCGCGGCATGCTTTGGGCCAGCCAGGTTGCCGTCGGCAACGAAAACAATCTCCGCCTCCGCGTGTACGGCGAAAAAGGCGGCATCGATTGGTCGCAGGAAAATCCCAACTACATGCACTTCAGCCGCTACGGCAAACCAACAATGACGCTCACGCGCAATGGCGCCGACGCCACAGCCTCCGCGAAACACGCGAGCCGCGTCCCCAGCGGCCACCCCGAAGGCTACCTCGAAGCCTTCGCCCAGCTTTATACCGACATCGCCGAGCAAATTTCCGCGCACGGTGCCGGCCGCCCCGCAGCAAAGGAATCCCTGCTCGTCCCAACAGTCGACGATGGAGTCGCCGGCGTAAAATTCATCGCCGCCGTCCTCGCCAGCTCCAAACAAAACGCCGCCTGGACCAACCTCTAACGCCACAAGCGGTTGTTTGATCGTGCGGCGCCGGCTACCACGCTGTCATTCCGACCGAAGCGAGCCGACGCCTTTTCTGCGCGTTCGCTTCTGAGCGAACGTGTCGGGCTCGCGTAGCGGAGGAATCTCTCTTCGATCTAGCCGGCAAGCACCCATCGCCAAAACCACGCCATCCAGCCCTTAGACCCTCAAAATTCCCGTCCACAAATCGTCACAACCCAACATCCGCTCAACAATCTCGTTGTACCATCTCCTCGAACCCACGGAGTCCGCCGTTCCATGTCCGAAGTCTCTCAACTCGAACACGCGCCGCTCGTCTCCAACCACGGAAGTGCGCCGTCCCCGGACGCCCGGTGACACCCGCTTCGAGCGGCCGGCGCTACCTGATGCTCTTCATCTTCCTGATCGCCACCCTCATCCTCTATCCCTTCGCGGACAGCAGCTTCGCCGGCATCTATCTGCTGCGTGTCATCGGCAGCGGAGTCATCCTTCTCAGCGTGTATGCCGTCGGCTACCGCCGATCTCTTCTGTTTATCGCCGTCCTTCTCGCCGTTCCCGCAATTGCGCAACATGTTTGGCTGATCCGATTCAATCCCGGGTTTCTTCCCACCGTCAGCATCGTCCTCAGCTTCGGTTTCAACGTGTTTGTCATTTGCGTAATCCTGCGGCGCATCTTCGCGCGCGATCACTCCAACTCCGAAACCATCTTCGGCGCACTCTCGATCTATCTCTTGGTAGGATTCGGTTTCGCCAGCCTCTTCCATCTCGTCTCGGTCATCCGCCCCGGCGCGTTCTACTTCGATCCCCACGCCAACTTCCACGCCGTCCCCGATCGCCTCGATTTCATCTACTACAGCTTCGGCACGCTCACGTCGCTCGGCGCTCCCGGCATCACACCGGTCTCGGCACACGCCCGCTCCCTCACCATCGTCGAAGCTATTCTCGGCGTCCTCTTCCTCGCCGTCCTGGTTTCCCGCCTCATGGACGCCTACCGCCCTGGCCCCAGCTTCTGGCGTAACGACCATCACTTCACCCACAAATCGTAGTTGTCGGTGGCAGGATGGGCTCTTTCTTTTTCGCGTGCAGGAAAAAATGCGGACCCTAATTCGAACAAATTGCCTTCATAAAAACTTCTAATTTAACAAGCGCGCCACAAAGCCCTATCATCGCATCAGCGTTCAGGGAGGGAACGATGGAGTCCCTCTGTGCCAACGCCGCGATATTCCTCTCCGTTCACTCCTTGCACCATCGAACCGCACTCGTATTCGAGTTGGCGCTCCAATAAACGTCGCATTTTCATTCGCTTGCACACTCTTGTTTTCTGCCCTCCTGCAACTCGCACATTCTTAGGCATTTGCGCATTCTTTGAAAAACATGGGGGTGTACCCCCAAAAAAGCGAATATTTGGCGAAAGTCGGAGCCAAGGATCGGTCGAAGGCAAAGCGATGTCGCATCGATGCCGATGTAGTTCTTGTGGAGTGATCACCGTCGTGACCCGCACGCTCGTCATCCAACTCGGTCGCCTCGGCGACGTCATTCAAACCACGCCGCTTCTCGCCGATCTCGCCGCGCACGGCGACGAACTCGACGTGCTCGTCCTCCATTCCGTCCACGACGCGCTGCTCGGCTGTCCTGCCGTCGCCAACATCATCACGATTCCGGACGCGGTCAAACCGCTCGACGACGCCATCGCATTCGGATTCCCGCTCGGAGAAATTCCGGTTGAAGCGTGCGAACTTCTCGCTGACCTTCAACTCCCACTCTACGATCGCGTCATCAACGCATCGCACGCCCCGCTCGGCTGCTGGCTCGCCGGCGAAATTCCGTGCACGGACCCAGATGCTCGCTACGGCGGAATCATCCGCGATGGCGAATGCCTTTACCTCGGCCCGGCAAGTGTGTATCGCATCGCGATGCTCCAATTCCGCGAGCAAAATCTTTTCAATCTCGTCGACCTGATCCGCGCCATTCCCGGCATCGCGGCGCGATCCACGCAATCGCGCCTCTACGCCAACCAATCCTCCGGGCTTCCATTCGAGCTGCCGCGCGGTCGCAGAGTCGCGTTCAATCCTGGTGCAAGTGAGCCCTCGCGCTGCTGGCCCGCCGAAAACTTCTCATGCCTTGCCGACGCTCTCGCGAGCGCCGGCTTCGTTCCTCTGCTTGTTGGCGCGCCTTCCGACCGCGACCTTTGCGAAAAGGTGACAGCGGCATCGCGCCTAGCGATTCCGAATTTCGCCGGTCGCACAACAATTCCGGAAATGGCCGCGCTCCTTGCCCGCTCCGATCTTCTCGTATCGGCAGACACCGGCGCCGTTCACGTCGCCGCCGCGGTCGGCACGACCGTCGTCGGCCTCTACGGCGCCACCGCCTGGTTCACCGAAACCGCTCCTTACGGCGACAACCACCTCATCCTCCAAACGCCGGTGAACGCACCGATGTCAGCCATTTCAGTCGATTCCGTTTTCGCTGCGGCACTGAATCGCCTCGACCGCCTTTCGATGACTGACCTCCGCAGCGTGCCCGTCACCCAAAACCAATCCGCCTGGGAAACATCGATCAACTCACCTTGTTCAACCGACCCGCTCGGCGGACTCACCTACCGCCGGGTTCACCGTAATCCACCTACGATCGACGAGTCCGTCGCTCGATCACTCCGCCACGCTTTCGCCACAAAGTTCTTCGCGCCATCAGAGGCCCACGACGCGACGCAGACGGAGAAGTCCGATGCGCCAAACGCTTTCAATTCGCTGGCACAGATCCTCGATCTAATGCACAGCGTCGCAAATGTCTGCGCCGACTCAGTAGAAAAAGGAATTGCACGAGCCAGTGTTCATGCCGCGGCTGCGGAGT
The DNA here is from genome assembly GCA_019239815.1 of Acidobacteriota bacterium. The sequence goes on along the minus strand of JAFAZL010000601.1, from coordinate 2,187 downwards.
TGATCGCTGCGACGGACAAAATCCGAACGTTCGCAACTGCTCCAGCGTGGAGAGCGCTCAGCCCCGTCATCCACGATCTCGACTGGCAACTTCGCATGCTCCCCAAGCAGGACCCCGAAGCAACATTTCGTGCGCATCCGCAGGCGTACGCCTCCGCCGCTCGCATTTTGCAAAACGCAAACGCAGGCCAACGCAGAAACCCACAGCAAAACGCTCCGTCGCTGCACGAAGTCGACGATCTAGAACGAGTTAGCGCAAAGGAGGGAAGAGAGGGGGGACAGGTGCCTCGTTCGGTGAGGATACAGGCACCTGCCCGTCAGCGAGGGTCGGTCTCGCCATGAACGATTCTTGTGAATGCAGGGTAAAGCGAGCGCAACTCCCCAGCAATCAGGTGTTTCCGGTAGAAACTGCTACCGCCATCCTGCACGTGCCCCTAGCTCGTTCTCGCACGGTTCAACTGGGTCGCGAGGGTCCAAGCGAGGAAACTCCCGCAAAATCAATGAGAAAGGGGAAGACGTAAGCCGCCAAATTGCTACACGGTTACGTCGTCGCTTCGGAACGAGAATCCACAGGCGGCAACTGAACGAACGTGGGGCTTGAGGGCTTAAACGACCGGCAGTTCGCGATTTCGACCCGTCGTCGTGGCGCGGTTCGCGGAGCGGTCGAGGCTCTCTTGCAAGTTCATGAGCGTGAGAAATGTCGTCAGGATCCGCTTCTTGTATTCGTCCGACAGGCGCAGTCGGCCGATCGCAACACTAGTGAGCTTATTCGCCGTGGCCTTCACCCAGTCGGCAATTTCGGCGTGGCGCGGCGGCGTGGTTTTGCCTATCGCGATTTCGCGGCGCAATTCCGAGCAGTCGTGCTCGACCGTCGTCAGGAAGTGTTGGACGCAAAGGACTTCTGTTTCTAGCTCTTGCGGAACCGGAACTTGGCACCAGCACAAGCTGGCCGAACTGGACATCGTGGCAGACATTCACCGACCCTCTCCTATGCCATCAAGCAAGGGCCGTACCAAAGTACAGGGGGAAAAGAAAGCGCATCAGCGCCCCGAATAGGCCGAATTCGCACGGAATCGCCCTCCTTTGGCTGGGTTTCAGCCGCAGATGTGTCACCTCCTCGCAGCACCGGTAGTCACCGTTTGTAACGCTTTTGTTGTCGATCCCACTCTGTCGTAACCGCCGCCGTGAACCGGCTGACGGGCATGGAGTTAGGTTTTCCGAGTCAGTTTCCTCGGGCCATAGAAGACAATGCGGGCAGCAGATATCACAAAATGGGAAAAGAACTTCCAGCCATCGAGTCGCCGTCGATTGCGCAATGGCGCTTGTTGGCCCACCTATTTCGAGTGCTTTGCGTCCGCCTTCGCGGCCGCTGGCGCAATCGGTTTTGGCGCTTTGCCGGTGCCTGAGCCTGCCGCGGTGCCCACGTCAACGATTGCGTGAGCCTTTATATCCTGTCCCCAAATCAGCAATCCGCCGATGAACGCGTTCTCATTGCTACCGATGACGGCGCCCTTGGGGCATTCCTTTAGCTTTTTGACGTTGCCCCCACCAAGCACCACGTAATCGGCACCGAGCGACGCTTTGAGCATCTCGGTAACTTCGCACACGTGTTTGCGCCAGCGCTTTTTTCCAAGGCGCTTCAGGCCGCGGAGACCAAGGTAGTCCTCGTAGGTCTTGCCTTTCTTGTAGCCGAGGTGCGCCAGTTCCATCGGCTCCAGGACCCCGTCCACAATCATCGCCGAGCCGAGTCCTGTGCCGAGACCGAGAAACAACATGCGGCCGCCTTTGTAGCTGCCGACGGCTTGCATCGCCGCATCGTTGATCAATTTCACCGGCACGCCGAACGCCTTGTTGAAGTCGAATCCGACCCAGCCGCCGCCGAGATTGTGGGGCTCGCGCAACGGCCGGCCATTGATGATCGGACCGGGGTAACCGAGCGAGATGCAGTTGTAATCCCAGCCTTTCGTTGCCGTCTTGACGATTTCGACTGCCTTTTTCGCGGTCATGGTCGGGCCGGACGGAACCTTGGTCGGCTCCTTCTGGCCTTTTATGCGCATCTTTACGTTGGTGCCGCCGACATCGACGACGAGGACTTTCGGCGAGGCTGGGGTGGACTTGGACTGCGTTTTGTCGGACATAAGTTTTCCGCACGAAAATATATCTCAAGTTCATCTCATTTCGGCGGGAC
>JAFAZL010000420.1 GCA_019239815.1 Acidobacteriota bacterium | reverse complement strand
GGGGAGCGTGTTGTCGTAGCCGAGAACGACCATCCCGAGGGAGTCGCCGACGAGGAGCACGTCAACGCCAGCCTGATCAGCCAGGCGGGAAGTCGGGTAGTCGTAGGCCGTGAGACAGACGATTTTTTGGCTTGTGGGATCGGACTTACGATGCAGAAGAGCGGGCACGGTGATCTTGCCGTCGCCCTGAGTGGGGATGACGCTCATTGTGGCCTCCGGTGCCATTCCCTTTAAGTGCGGGATATAGCCCTGATCCAACCCACCCATTATAGCACGAATAAGCGAATTGGATCGGCTACCGAGGGGCTTGGGAGCGGCCTTTCCATTGGGCGCCGCGGTTGGTCCAGTAGCGAAAGGCGGAGAGCGTGGTGGCGGCGGCGTAGAACGCGGCAACAGCGGGGAGAGTGGCGGCCCAGTGGGTCGAGATGCGATAGAAGCGGACGGTCGGCAGGAAGAGCAGAGACATGAGGAGCCAGGTGGAGAGCGCGAGAATGCGCGTGAGGGTGTCGTGTGCGAAGAGGAGTGCGATAGGGGCGAGGTAGGTGATGGCGAGGCCGAGGAGGGTGCCGATGAGGAGAATCGCTGAATAGTTGAGCTGCGTAAAGGCGGTGCGGGCGATCATGTCGCGGATTTCCGCGAAGGTGGTGTAGGCGCGGAGGCTACGGCTTTTGCGGGTGAGTCCCATCCAGACGTTTGCGCGTTGTCCCTCGGGACGCGAGCGTTTGACGGCTCGGGCTAGAGCGCAGTCGTCGATGACTTCGCTGCGGATGGCGGCGAGGCCGCCGATTCGCTCGAGCGCGTCGCGGCGGAGGAGGATGCAGCCGCCGGCGGCTCCGGCGGTTTTTGATTTTGGATTCGCGATTTTTGCGGGCGGGTAGAGCATGAGGAAGAAGAAGAGGAACGGCGGGATTAGGAATTTTTCGGGGAGAGTTTGAGCGCGGAGGAGGACCATGAGCGAGTTGAGGTCGAGTTTTTGATATTCGGCGCGGGCGACGAGGCGAGTCAAGGTGTCAGGGGAGTGGACGATGTCGGCGTCGGTGAACCAGAGGTAGGTGGGTTGGTCGCTGATTGATCGGACGCCTTCGTTGAGGGCGGAGAGTTTGCCGGTCCAGCCGGGTTGCAATGGTAGCGCAGAAAGGACTTTGAGAGCTGCGGTCCCGCTTGGAATCCTGTTGGCGGATTCCTGCGCGAGTTTTGCGGTTCCGTCTTCGCTGTGGTCATCAACGACTACGATCGAAAATTTGCCAAGATAGTTTTGCTGAAGGAGCGAGGCGACGGCTTCTCTGATCGTTTCGGATTCGTTGCGTGCGGGGATGATCGCGGTCACGGTGGGCCAAGCTGGCGGAGCGGTATGTCTTGCTTCGTCATCGTCGAACGGATGCAGATTCCAGAAATTTCCCCATGCGAAGAGCAGAAAAAGCCAGCTGGCGAGCGAGATCGCTGCGATAACGAGAGCGAGGCTGAGCACACGTCATTTTGCAACACACAGAAGAATTGAGCGAGGTGCCGCTGCGCTGATAGTATCCCGCGACGAAGGGAACGAGGCTTGATACAAGTTGCGATCGAGGAGCGTCGCGGACACTCGAGGAGAAATGTCGATGCGTAAGAGACGCGTGTGTTGGATGGATATGTGCCGAGTCGGCACGCTGATTTGTTTCGTCGTGGGTGTGGCGCAGATTGCGGGTGCGCAGGCGCCGACCAACGGCAGCGAGCCGGAGCAGGCGGGGCCGTATGGGTCGCTGTTGATTCGGGATGTGACGGTGATTGATGGGTCGGGGGCGCCGGCGTTTGGACCGGCGGATGTGTTTGTGAAGGGCAATCACATCGTGCGCGTGGTGCCGTCGGATGCGATTTCACGCGAAGAGTCGAAGGCAGAAGCGGAACACCAAGCGAAACCGGCGCCGCCGGATCGCGTGATCGATGGCAAAGGAATGTATTTAACGCCGGGCCTGATCGATGCGCATGCTCACATCAACGAGACGAAAGATGTACCGGCGGAATATATCTACAAACTTTATTTGGGGCACGGCGTGACAACGGTGCGGACGTTCAACGTCGGCAACGATTCGCCGAAGGAAATGGTGGAGGTGAAGAAGAAAATCGCCGCGAATCAAATTTTGGCGCCGCGGATGTACGTGTATCCGTTCTGGAAGGAGTCGGATCCGCGATCGAGCACGGTGGAAGGCGCGAATCAGATTGTGGACGAATGGCACAGCCTGGGCGTGGACGGAATCAAGATTTTGGGCAAGCCGGGATTGTGGCCGGACATTTTTCAGACGATTGCGTCGCGCGCGCGAAAATGGAACATGGGCGTGGCGGTGCACATCGGGCAGGACGGCGTGTATCCGATGAACGCGGTGCGAGTGGCGGCGGATGGAGCTTCGACGATCGAGCATCACTATGGGTATGCGGAGTCGTCGTTTGAAACGCACAACGTCCAGATTCTGCCGCCGGGATACAACTATTCCAGCGAGCCGGATCGATTTCTGGAGACGGGGCGCGTGTGGCTGCAGGCTGACGAGGCGAAGCTGCACGGCGAAGTGGTCGATTCCCTGCTCGACTCGATGCACAAGACGGGATTCATAATGGTGCCGACATTTGGAATTTATGAGGCGAATCGCGACGTGGAACGCGCGATGACTCTGCCTTGGCAGGCGACGTACACGCTGCCGGTGGTGATGGATTCGTTTTTTCCGAATCCGGCGCACCACGCTTCGTATTTTTATGAGTGGACGTCGAACAAGGAAGCGGATTGGGCGCAGGCGTATCGGCGATGGATGGAATTTGTGAACGATTACAAGAATCGCGGCGGAGTGGTGGCGGTCGGATCGGACACGGGATTTTTGTTTGAGATTTGGGGATTCGGGACGATTCGCGAACTGGAGCTGCTGGAGGAGGCAGGATTCACTCCGCTGGAAGCAATTCATGCGGCGACGGAGAACGGCGCGAAGGTGGTGAAAAATCCGGAGCTAGGGTTGATTCGGCCGGGATATCTGGCGGACATGGTTTTGCTGACGGAGAATCCGCTGGCGGACGTGAAGGTGTTTTATGGAATCGGCGTGACGCGAGCGGGAGCGGATCGAAAGGTGGTTCACGAACAGTGCGTGAAGTACACGATTCGCGATGGGGTGATTTTTGATTCCCAGGCGCTGTTGAAGGATGTCAGGGAGATCGTGGAAAAGGCGAAGGGGGTTGCCAACTAGCCGAGCACGATCGAAAAATCCGCACCCTCTGAAAGCTGAGGGTGCGGCACCCAGGAACAATCGTTAGCGTTACGCCAGGTCTTCGGGTTTGATGGGGAGACGGCGGATGCGCTTGCCGGTGGCGGTGAAGATGGCGTTGCAGACGGCGGGCGCAATGACGGGGAGGCCGGGTTCGCCGATGCCGGTCGGTTCTTCAGTGCTTTCGACGATGTGGACTTCGATTTTCGGCGTCTCGTTGATGCGGGGCATCTGGTAGTCGTTGAAATTGGATTGTTCGACGCGGCCTTTGTCGATGGTGATCGCGTCTTTCATGAAGGCGGACACGCCGTAGATCGCGGCGCCTTCGACTTGCGCTTTGATGCCATTGGGATTCACGGGGCGGCCGCAGTCGACAGCGTAGACGATGCGATTTACTTTGAGCTTGCCGTCTTTCAACGAGATTTCCGCGACGCCTGCCGTGTAGGAATCGAATGAGAAATATCCGGCGATGCCGCGATAAACGCCCGGCGGAAGCGGCTTGTGCCATTCCGCCTTGTCCGCGACGAGTTTGAGCACGCCTTTCTGGCGCGCGGTGTCGAGCGGCTTCCCTTCCTTCGGATCGCTGAAATCGGGAATCTTGCGATCGCCGCCGATAGTGCGCAGGCGAAATTCGTATGGGTCTGCGCCGGCCGCTGCGGCGAG
>JAFAZL010000390.1 GCA_019239815.1 Acidobacteriota bacterium | reverse complement strand
CGCGGGTAGGGCGACCGGAATCAATCGGCGCGCGCCGGCCGAGCGGACACCTCGTATCGAGGAACGAGAAACGCCGGCTGGAAGCCGGCGCTACACTAATGTGTCGCCGGGCTTCATCACGTGGATTTCGAGGCCAGCGATGTCTTTTGTTTCAGCCTTGAGTTGTTCGGGCGTGCCAGTCAAAATCGGGAACGTGGCATAGTGCATCGGAATCACGTGTTTCACGCCGAGGAGGCGGGTTGCGTAAGCGGCTTCCCTGGGGCCCATGGTGAAGTTGTCGCCGATCGGCAACAGCGCGACGTCCGGTTTGTAAATCTCACCGATGAGTTTCATGTCGCCGAAGACGCAGGTATCCCCGGCGTGGTAGAGCGTGAAGCCGCCGGGCATTCGAATGATCAGGCCGCACGGTTCGCCGGCGTAGATGAGGTCGTCGCCAACTTCGATCGAGTTCGAGTGGAACGCGTTGGTCAGGGTGACCCCAAAATCGCCGAACGTTTGTGAGCCCCCTTTTCCCATTGGGTGCGCTTGTTTCTCGAGCCCTTTTGTGTGCAGCCAACTCGCCGTCTCGAAAATCGAAAACACTTTCGAACCATGCTGCTTCGCCAATTCAATGCAATCGGCGAAATGGTCGCTGTGCGCATGAGAGCAGAAAATCACATCGAGGCGAGAAAATTTCTTCAAGTTATTGGGGCAAGATGGATTGTGCATCACGAAGGGATCGATCAGTCCGACTTGGCCGCTGGGCGTAGTCAGCGAAAACGTGGCGTGGCCGAAGTAGGTGATCTTGTTGCCTTTGGTGTCGAGCACGGGCAGACCTCAGTCGAATTTTTTTGAGAAATCGAAGTCGAGTTGCCGGGACGCTGTGATGACGGAATTCGCTGATACCGATTCGCGGTGATGCTAGCAGAACTGCAGGTCTATTTTCCCGCGGCGGTACTGGGGTTGGATGCGAGGAGCTGGCGAATGGCCGCTTCGTAGGTGGCGCGATCGCTTTCGCCGAATAGGTGGCCGATCTGCTTGCCATCGGGCGCGTAAAAGAATGAAGCCGGGATCGCGCCCTTCCAGCCGGGCAGCACGGCCTGGATGAATTCGTCCTCGCCACCCTTTTGCTTGCGGTAACTCGGGAACGCTGGTTTGTAGCGGGCGATGAAGCGGCGCATCAGGATCAAATCGCCGTCGTCGTCGAGATTCACGCCGACGACTTTCAGTCCCTTCGGCTGATACTCCTTGATCAGCTCATTGAGCATGGGAAATTCATCGCGACATGGCTCGCACCAGGTGGCCCAGAAAGTGATCAACAGCGGCTTGCCGTGATACTTCTCGAGAATTTTCTGATAGCCGGCAGCGTCGATGAGCGGCGGATCGTGTGGCGCCGTGGCTTGCGGTGCGGCGAAAGTTGCGGTCGCGATGGTCAAGGCAAGTGCGACGAGAATAGTCCGAGTTCGCATGCAGATTCCTTCCGAGATCTATTGTATCTGGACGTATCGCGGTTGAGAAAGTGATGCGTGCCGCGTACAATCAGAGCCATTGCTTGAGCTTCCGGACGGGAAAAACGGTCGGGCAGGCAAATATCCGGCGGTCGCGCAGCGTCAATAGAGCGGGCATCGGTCCCGGGCAAAACGAGGAGATTTGGAATGGCATATGTAATTGCCGAGCCCTGCATCGGCACGAAAGACACAGCCTGCGTGGACGTGTGCCCGGTCGATTGTATTCACCCGCGCAAGGATGAGCCGGACCATGAGGGAGTGAAGCAGCTGTATATCAATCCCGCGGAATGCATCGATTGCGGCGCGTGCGTGCCGGTCTGCCCGGTGACGGCGATTTTTGCGTTGGAAGACCTGCCGGAGAAGTGGCAGAGCTTTACGCCGGTGAATGCGGAGTACTACACGAAGAAGTAGCGGCTTGCGGAACTGGTTGGTTTGCTTGACGAAGGATTGAACATGGGCGGCACGCTGCGGCGTGCCGCTTTTTTGTTGGCGAAATGCATGTGATCACGGTTGGGAATTGAGGATGAAGGCTTCCAACTCTTTGCTGGCGTCGCGCCATCTATCTTTGTGATGGGTGACGACTTGGAGAGGCTCGTGAGCTGGTCGAGTTTTGAGGCGCGATGTGCCCGGATTGCGGCGCGATTGATGACGATCGCGTTCGTTTTGCTGGCATGGGGCGCGTCGGCCAACGTCTCCTTCGCGCAGGCTCCTGCGGAAACGGCGGCGCCCAAACCACAAGCTCCTGTCCCGACTCACGGGCAAGCGGTGGCGGGGAACTGGTCAGGTTCGCTCAAGGCGGGTGACAACGTTCTTCATTTCGTTCTGCATATCGGCACGACTGAGTATGGCGTCGCGGTTGCGACGATCGACAGCCTCGACCAGGGCGTCTACGGAATTGAGGCGGGTTCTCTTCGAGAATCCGGCTCGACATTTCAGTTCGAAATTCCGTCGGTGAACGCGTCGTTCGAAGGAACGGTTGCGGGAAATCGCGAATCGATCGATGGTATCTGGTCGCAGGGCGGCGCGCACCTTCCAATTGTTTTTCATCGCCAGCCGCGAATCGCGCTTTCGAAGAGTCCGGCGGACGCGGTATCGACAGCGGAGGGCACGTGGCAGGGCGCGATCGAAGCGAACGGCATGCGCTATCGCCTGCAACTTCATATTGGTCACGACGCGCAGGGCCACCTCGTCGCGACGATGGACAGCATCGATCAGGGCATCAACGGATTTCACGCGTCGCAGGCGGCGGAAAGCGACTCGCAGATTCATCTCGAACTCCCGACGGTACACAGCACGTACGACGGCACGATCAATTCCGTGCGCAACTCGATGACCGGCACGTGGCGACAGAACGGCGAGCCGACCGAGCTGACGTTTCACCGGTCGGATCAGATTCTGGAATTGCGACGACCGCAGAATCCGAAGAAACCTTATCCGTATGAAGAGGATGAGCTCACGTTCGAGAACACGAAAGCCGGCACCACGCTGTCGGCCACGTTGACGGTGCCGCGCGGCACGGGGCCGTTCCCTGCGGCCATTTTGTTGGCCGGCTCGGGCCCACTCGATCGCGATGAGACCGACGGCGGTCACCGGCCCTTCCTGGTGCTTGCCGATCATCTCACGCGAAGGGGCATAGCGGTGCTGCGCTACGACAAGCGAGGCATTGGGAAGTCGACGGGCAACTATGACGAGGCGACGACGGCGGATTTTGCGAGCGATGCCGAGGCGGCACTGGCGTTTCTGAAAACGCGCAAAGGGATCGATCCGCGCAAGATCGGGGTCATCGGCCACAGCGAAGGCGGCATCATTGCGTCGATGATTGCGTCGCGCTCAAGCAACGTGAACTGGATCGCTGTCTTGGCGGGACCTGCGACGAAGGGCGAAGAGACGCTGCTGATTCAGTCGGACCTCATCACGCGCGCGGCGGGAATGACGAATGACCAAGTGGCGAAGAGCCTCGATTTCGATCGGCAGTCATACAACCTGGTTCGTCATGACAAAAATCGGGCTGAGCTCGAGAAAGATTTGGACGACCTGGTGAAAATCAGTGGCATCGGGCCCGCGATGCCGCCGGCATTTGTGCAGAGGCAGATTCATTGGACGAGTTCACCGTGGTTCCGCTATTTCCTCGACTACGATCCCGTGCCAGCACTGCAGGGGACGAAGTGCCCGGTGCTGGCGCTCAGCGGCGAGAAGGACTTGCAAGTGCCGCCGAAAGAGAATCTGCCGCTGATTCGAAAGGCGCTGGAAGACGGTGGCAACAAGGATTTCAAGGTGATCGAGCTACCCGGGCTCAACCATGAGTTTCAACATTGCTATGCGGGATTGCCCGCCGAATCACGCGCGATCGAAGAGACGTTTGCGCCCGACGCGATGAACACTCTCTCGGAGTGGATACTGCAACATACTGCTTCCTGAAGCAGATATGACGATGGTTGCGGAATTCTCAGCCCTCGAATCGTAAAGTGCCCGGATCCGCACCCAGCCAAACCTTGGCTGCATCGAACCGTAGGTGCGCGTTTCACACAACATTCATCTTCGGCAATCACGAAACCTCGCATCGCAGGTTATCCTTTTCAGCAGGAGACCGTTTTAGCGTCCGTGCCGCCACGCCTCCATCTAGTTCTCATCGTTCACGCGCACCAGCCGACCGGCAATTTTGATCACGTATTCGAGCAATCGTTTGCGCGCTGCTATCGACCGTTTGTCGAAGTGCTCGAGCGGCATCCGAATGCGCGCATGGGCTTGCACTATACGGGGCCGCTGCTGACCTGGATAGCATCGCATCATCCTGACTATTTCGAACGGCTGCGCGAGCTGGTGAAGCGCGGCCAGGTGGAAATGCTGGGCGGCGGATTTTATGAGCCGATCCTGATATCGATTCCATCGGCCGATCAGCGCGATCAGATCGTTCGGCTTGCGGACTACGTCGAGCAGCATTTCGGCAAGCGTCCTGAGGGAGCATGGCTCGCCGAGCGCGTTTGGGAGCCGCAGCTTGCATCGGTGCTCGCGTCGGCCGGCGTTGGGTATACGGTTCTCGACGACATCCACTTTCTTTCGGCCGGGTTCGAACAGGACGAGCTGTTTGGCGACTACATCGCTGAGGACAAGGGCGAAACGATTCGCATCATCCCGGGACAGAAGTCGCTGCGTTATCTGATTCCTTGGGATACGGTGGACAAAGTGATGACCGGGCTGCACGAGATGTTTCGCGCGCATCCCGGTGGCATCGCCGCGATGGGCGATGACATGGAAAAGTTTGGCGGCTGGCCCGGGACGTTCGAACATTGCTACGACGAGCACTGGCTCGATCAATTGTTCGAAGCGTTCGAGCGCAATTCGGAATGGCTGAATGTCTGCACGCCCGGCGAGTATCTCTCGAAGCACACGCCGCTTGGTCGTGCCGATCTGCCGACGGCTTCGTACACCGAAATGATGGAGTGGGCGCTGCCAACGCGAACACGCGAACGTTACAACGCGTTGTTGAAAGAATTCAGCGGGCGGGGGGACGTGCTGTCGTTTATGCGCGGCTGTCCGTGGCGAGGTTTTTTTCGCAAATATTCGGAATCGAATTTGCTGCACAAGAAGATGTTGCGGGTTGCGAGCCGGATTGCGAACGCGCCACGGCGGCGCAGTGGTTCGAAAGCGGCCGAAGAGTTGGCGCACGCGCGCGATTTTTTGCAGCGCGCGCAGTGTAACGACGCTTACTGGCATGGGATTTTTGGCGGGCTCTATGCGCCTCATCTGCGGACCGACATCTCGCGCAATCTGATTCGCGCGGAATCGATCGCCGATCGGCATACGCCCGGAGCGGCGCCGCCTCGCGTCGAGACTCTCGACTACGATGGCGACGGCGTCGATGAGCTGCTCTTCACCGCGCCGGAGTATCAAGCGCTGCTGAAACCTTCCGATGGCGGGACAGTTCCTGCGCTCGACTTCCGGCTCACGGAATCGGCGCTGGTCAATTCGATTCTGCGCCGGCCTGAGCCATATCACGCGCGATTGCGCGACCCGAACTATCGGCCTGCGACGACGACGGCAGCGTACGAACAGAACAAGGTGAAAGAGCGCGGCCTCGATCGTTTCTTGATTTACGACCGCTGGGCACGGAACGCCTTTCGGCTGTTCTTGTTTGATCCTGCGAAAAACGCCAGTGATTACGAAGCGTTGCGATTGGAGGAAGACCCCGGTTTCGCGGCGGGCGCGTTTTCCGTCGACGAATCTTCGGCGCGTGGAGCGGAGTTGGTTCGAGACGGATTCATCATGTTTGGCGGAGGCAATTCCGATTCGACGGCGGAGCTTTCTTTGGCGAAGCAATTCTCGTTCGGTCCAGCGCCGCGCGGCTGTGAAATCGCGTGCGAGCTGCGCCTCAAATTCAAGTCCGCGTTGCAGCGTCCAATGGCGGTCGGAATCGAGTCCGTCGCGAATTTGCTCGCTCCCGATGCGGCCGATCGATTTTTCGAGACACCCGACGGCAAGCAAAATCTGCGGTTCAGCGGAGCCTTGCCGGGGCCGACGTTGCGGATGGAAGACGGCTGGCAGCGCGTGAAGGTCGCTCTGCATGCGCCAGGCGCGCAGCACTTTTGGGTCGCGCCGATCGAAACGGTGTCCGAATCTGAAGAAGGATTCGAACGCGTATATCAGGGTTCGCAGATTTTAGCGGTGTGGTATCCGGATTTTGCCGGCGGCAATACCTGGTTGGGCCGGTTGGTTTGGCGGGTCGAGCAGTTCGAATAGAACAGAAGCGGCGACCGCGCACCCGCGATCACACTACGCGCAAATCAGCAGATTCTGCGCGAAGGGCCACTCTTCATCGATCCACTGACCTTCGCAGCGAAAGCCCGTGCGCTTCGCCATTGCAAGGACATCCGCGGCGCGATATTTGTGCGAGCTTTCGGTCCAGATCGTCTCGCCTTCTGCAAAATCGACTCGCGTCAACGCCGCCGGAATCGTCACGCTCTGCGCACGCATGGAGCGCAAATGCATCTCGATGCGGCGTTCATTCGCGTTCCATCGGGCTTGGTGGTGGAATTGCGACAGGTCAAAGTCAGCACCAAGTTCACGATTGATTCGCGCCAGCAAGTTCTTATTGAACGCGGCGGTCACTCCGGCCGGATCGTCGTAAGCAAGAATCTGCGTCTCTTCGTCCTTCTCCAGGTCCGTGCCGAGCAGCAGGGCGTCCCCGCGTCGCAAGATATCGCGTACCTCGCGCAGAAACTCTTCGCCCATCTCGCGATCGAAGTTTCCGATCGTGCTGCCGAGAAACAGAACGAGCAGGTGCTCCTGCGAATCGCGTCCTCTCGCCACGGCCCTCAGTCCTTCCAGATAGGACTGCTCGTAGCCCACAACACTCACCAGATCGATCTGGCCAAGCTCCTTTTCGCACGCCGCAAGCGCCGACGGCGAGATCTCGATGGGGTAGTAGAAAGTCCGCTGTCGCCGCGATAGCGCCTCCAACACCCAGCGCGTCTTTTTGCCCGTGCCGCTACCCAGCTCTGCGACAGAAATGGGTCGCGGCAGCCGTTCGACAATCTCGCTCGCGTGTGTCTCCAGCAATCGAGCATCGGCACGCGTCAGCCCGTACTCCGGCAATACGCAGATCGTCTCAAAAAGCGCCGAACCGACCTCGTCGTAGAGATACTTCGACGGCAGTTCTTTCTGTCCCGCTTTTGTGAGTCCGTCGCGAACCGCGTCCGCAAACTCGGACACATGTCGAACGGGAAGGGAATAAGTCAGCATGTCGACTCCCACGCCGGAAAGACGGCGCTAGTCTTCTACGCAACGAAACGTTGCGTAGACGTATGGATAATGTGGTTGGAACCAGTTTCGAAACGAACGTCGCAACATGCAGGCAGCCGTGCGGGGTGAGCCACCCTTCATTACGTAGTGCTTACCATCGAAGAAATTCGCTGAATACCCTGGATAAAAGGACATTGGTTCGAATCCGGGGAACGGTTCGAACACGGTGCGCGTCCATTCCCATCCATTACCGACGATGTCGTGCACGCCAAAGGCGCTCGCTCCTCGCGGATACGCGCCAACCGGACTCGGATCCCAATGCTGAAAATCGAAATTTCCATACTTCTCGTTGGGCGCTTCGTCGCCCCACGGATAATCACGCTCGATCCCGTCTTCTGACGTGCCGTAGGCCGCGCGGTGGAACTGCTCTTCGCTCGGCAGTTTGCGGCCGAGCCATTTGGCGTATGCCGTTGCCTCCGCGTGGCTCACATACACCGGCCAATCGAGCGGCAGCTGGATGTCGCCAAACATCGTGCGATACATCCACAAATTTCCCTCGCGGCGCCAGAACGTGGGATGCGCGATGCCTTCGTCGTTCTTCCACTTCCATGCCTCGTCGCTCCACAGCGAACGATTCTGGTATCCACCCGCCGTCATGAATTGCAGAAAGTCGCGATTCATCACGTTATAGGTGTCGATCGCAAACCCGGGAACAAACGCCTCGAATCCCTCAAATTCATTGTCCCAGCCGAATTCGGCGTTGTTTTCGCGCTTCAATCCGAGCGTCGCCGTTCCTGCAGGAATATCGACAAGATGAGATTTCGCGCGGGCCGTCTTCCACACGGGTTCCTTCGGTGCGCGAACCTTACGGTTCGCCGGCAATTGATGCAGCATGTAGGCCAGCGTTTCCGCGTGCATCAACCGATGCTCGATAGCAACTTCGAGCATCGAGAGCAATAGCGGGTGTCCTTCCGAAGGATTCGCGAGCGTCCGCGCAATCGACTTATCCAACTCGTCGCGCAATCGCGCGTTGTATGCATCGATTTCTTCGCGCTTCGGCCAGTCCGATGGCTGATCGGTCGGCAGTCCTCCGCCCACCGGATCGATTCCGAACGCAAACAACTTATCGAATGTCTCGTTGAAAGATTGCAGGCCGAAGGCTCTCTGGGCGAGTAGGTTCCAGTCAAACGATTCGACGTGACCAACGTAAAAAATGATGCGGTGCCTCTCGGCGATGGGGCGGTCGTACATCGCCTCTTCGCGCACGATCTTGAACAGGTCGTCGGTACGCTTACGGGCTTCGGTCAATCGACAATGCAAGTCGTGGCGGATGCGGACGGCGCCGTTGAGGGCTCCCATGCGATCGTTCTCCGGTATGTTTGGATGCCGCGTTCGCCTCAAAGATGCAGCGAAATGCTAGCTTCCCGCGGGGGATGCAGGGCGCGCTACCAAGTTCACGCCCTTTCTGAGACGATGTCAATCGAAACGCTGGCGAAACTGCTTCTGACTCCCGACAGATGAAACCTACCATTCAGTTTCGCGACGTGACATACAGCGTAACCCGTAATCTTTCTGGGACTTCCGGCGAATCATCAAGTTTCGACATTGTGAGTAATGTTTCGCTCGAAATTCATGCGGGAGAAACACTTGTCCTGCTGGGACGCAGCGGCAGCGGAAAAACAACGCTGCTTAAGCTTATAAATCGCCTTCTCGAACCTCAAAAAGGGGCGGTATTCGTGCAGGATCGTGCAACTTCGCAATGGGACCCGATCGCTTTGCGGCGGGGTATCGGCTACGTCATTCAGGAAGGCGGGCTTTTTCCGCATTTTACGGTGGCGGAAAACGTGGCGCTTGTGCCGACACTGGAAAATTGGGACTCAACGCGCACTGGCAAACGCGTACAGGAGCTACTGGAACTTGTAGGGCTAGAACTAAGCCAATTCGCCAATCGTCGACCGAATCAACTTTCTGGCGGTCAACGGCAACGGGTAGGCGTGGCACGCGCACTGGCTGCTGACCCGCCGATCCTTTTGATGGATGAGCCATTCGGCGCGCTCGATCCTGTAACCCGCGCCGAAATGCAGCGGGAGTTTGGCGATATCGCTCGCCGTCTTGGCAAGACGATCGTCTTCGTCACACATGATTTGCATGAGGCACGGCGCCTTGCCACACGGATCGTCCTGCTTGAGACTGG
>JAFAZL010000384.1 GCA_019239815.1 Acidobacteriota bacterium | reverse complement strand
TTATATTTTCTGAGCTTGCCTCGCCGCAGACTGCGGAAGCGGAGTACGAGAAGTTCGTGTCGACTTACCGCTGAAGCTTTTCGCGAATTCGCGCTGCGATTCGCGTTCAGCGCGATCCTGCTCCCAGCGTGCGCGAATCTCGGCGTTGAATTTCACTTTGTCTTTGCGCATCTGCGCGATCAATGCCTGATTTTCGACGTGCTCGTGAGCGCCGGCCCACAAAACCATTTCCGTCATCACCGGGCCGAGTTCGATTCCTTTGCGTGTCAGCACGTAATTGGTTTTTCTTCCGTCCAGCGGGTCAGGTTCCGCTTCGATGATTCCGTGAAACTCCAATTTCCTCAGCCGGTCCGCCAGAATGTTTGTCGCGATGCGCTCGTATGAGTCCATGAATTCTTTGTAGCTCTTGAAGCCGCGCAGCATCATGTCGCGCACGATCAGCAGCGACCAGCGGTCACCCAAGATCTCAATCGACGCATTCAGCGGACACTCGGAGCGCCGCTTCACGGCGCGCCGTTCTTTTGGCATGGAGTGATATTACCCGTTTTTACTTGCATTTCAAAAGTGGCCTCGGCACACTCGCTGAAGCTGTCACACCTCCGAAGGAGTTCTTCCGTGGATATCATTCCTTACCTCAATTTCAACGGCAATTGCGCCGAAGCGTTCGCGGTGTACGAAAAATTGATGGGCGGCAAAGTCATCATGGTGTCGAAGTGGGGCGATTCTCCGATGGCCGATCAGATGCCCGACATGAAAGACAAAATCATGCACATCAGCATGCAAATCGGTAATACGGTGCTGATGGGCTCCGATGCTCCGCCAAGTCACTACGGCAAACCCCAAGGTATAAGCGTGTCCGTCAACGTGAACAGTCCCGCCGAAGCCGATCGCGTTTTTGCCGGGTTGGCGGAAGGTGGCTCCGTGACGATGCCAATCGCCGAAACCTTCTGGTCGCCGCGATTCGGCATGTGTACCGACCGCTTCGGCGTGCCCTGGAT
This sequence comes from Acidobacteriota bacterium, assembly GCA_019239815.1. The sequence continues at coordinate 3,765 of JAFAZL010000384.1, read as the reverse complement.
GGTGAATACCCAAGGTGCGGCAGCATCGGCTTAGCCTGCGTGTATGATTTAGTGGAAGCAATGTTCGCCCCAAAAGGGCGCCGGGGATTTTTGCGTCACGGCAAAAACGAAAACGCAGCAAGAATGTAGGCCGCTGTCGTGTTGCGTTTTGTGAGACGAGGTAACCATGTGTCGCAATATACGGACGCTGTTTAATTTCGAGCCGCCGGTGACGCCGGAAGAAGTGCGCGCAGCGTCGCTGCAGTTTGTGCGGAAGATCAGCGGCTTTACCAAGCCATCGAAAGCGAACGAAGAAGCGTTCGAGAAAGCGATCGAAGACATCACGAAAATCTCGAGTCGTCTGCTGCATTCGCTGGAGACGAGTGCGCCGCCGAAAAATCGCGAAGAGGAAGCCGCTAAGGCGAAGGCTCGAGCGGCGGAACGCTACGCCAACAACTAGAGATCACGGCGGCTCGATATCGTTTCCATTCATCTCGACCTTGGTTGCTCAGTGAAAAAGGCCCGCGGTCTGGGAAGCGACCGCGGCTACAGGGTGCTCCAACATTCAATCTGGTACCGCCATTTCTGCGGCTCCGCTGGAAGGATTTCCGGCGGAGCCGCGTTCTTTTTCGGCTAGCGCGTTGAGGCGCACAAATTCTTCTCGCTCTTTCTCTGCTTTGTCTTGCTGCTTTGATTTTGCGTAGGCCTTGGCCAGGCTGAAATGGACTTCGGGACTTGCGGGATTGATCCGATTCGCGGCTTCGAGTTCTGCTACGGCTTTTTCCTCTTGTCCGAGTTCGAGATAGGCGCGACCCAGAACGTAGTGAGTCTTTGCGGAATGCGGAGCTAATTGCACGGCTCGCATTGCGGGCTGAAGCGCACCGGCTGCGTCGCGTTTGCGGAGCGCGATCGATGCCAACAAAACATAGGGCAATTCGGAGCGCCGTGAGATTCGCATTTCTTCGCGGAGCTGCGCGATTGCCTCGTCGTATTGCGACAAGCTGGCGAGACCGGTTGCGAAGGCGTGGTGCAGGAACGGCGTCGAGGGATTATCGCGGATCAGTTGCTGGAGCTTCGGAAACGCTGCGTCATATTTGCTGGCGCGGAGCATGATCGCGACCTCACCTGAGCTGTCGATGAGTGCCCGTTGTTGGGTCGCGATTTCGTCGGGCAACTTCGCGATGTGCAAGAGCGCGAGTCCCAAAGCGAAGCGTATGTCGGCAGCGAGTGCGCCGGAGTCTGCGTCGGGCGAGAGCACCCGTGATGCCGCGTCGAACTGTGAATCGCTAATGAGAAGCAGGCCCAGACGAAAGCGCGCGAGGCGCACGGATTCGGCACTTCCGCCTAGCCCCAATTCCTGGCCGCGTTGCAGGTGAATCAGCGCGTTTTCGTAATCCTTGAGCTCGAATTCACTCAAGCCCATCACGGCCCACGCCGTACCATCGTTTGCTTCGCGCTCGGCGGGCCGGGTCTCGAGCCATGTCTTTAGCGACGAGACGGCGGGGGCGTATCGAGCGCCGGAATATGCGGCCATGGCGGCGGTCCACAATTCGTCGGGATTCGTGGCGGCGCTACTAGCGGTACGGCTCGTTGCGACTTCGCCTTGCGCGGCGTTTCTATCTCCTTCAACCGAATACATCGCGCGCAATTTTGCTTCTTGTTGCTTTGGATCGGTGGGCAGGGATGTTTCCGTAACGATTTCAGCGCTGAGTTGTGATGTCGACTCCTGTTTTTTGCCAATTTCACCGAGAGCTCTCGAGTATGCGGCGCGAAGGAACGGCACGTGAGGATTCGACTTCACGAGAGACGCCAGGCGATCGGCAGCGCTGGACCAATCTTTCGACTGCATCGCCGCGGCGGCGTTGCCCGCGTCGCGAACCAAACCTTCGCGCGACGGGTCGAGTTCTGTTGGAAGGACGGGCGCGTGGAGGAGAGCGAGGCCGAGCGCGGTCTTTGCTTGAGCGGGGAACTCGGCGCCGTTAAATGCCGATGTGACGATGCTCGTGGCGCGATCGAATTCGCCATAGCGAATGAGCAGCAACGCCAAATGGTATTTGGAGACTTGATCGAGTTCGGGATCGCCGGGGGTGCCGAGTTTTAAACCCTTTTCGAGATTGGTGCGGGCGGCGGAGTAATCTTTCGTTTCAAATTCGCATAGGCCGAGGAAATTCCAGGCAGGGCCGCCGGCGGGAGCGAGCTCGGTGAGTTTTCGGAATGCAGGGATCGCGTCGGCGAAGTGGTCGCGGTCGTATTCGAGAGTACCGAGGTAGAACCAACCCTCCTGCCAATCTGGTTTTAGTTCAACGGCGCGGCGATACGCCGCGATGGCCTGCTCGGCCTGTCCTGCCTCGCGAGCGGCGGCCGCCGTTTGAGCGGCCGCGGCGAAAGTGTCTTGCCCTTGAGTGGCCGCAGAAACCTGGAATGCGTGAACCAGGAATAGCAAGGAGCACGCGAGAGTCGCAAATGCAAGCCGCCGACGGTTCAGGGACCCCAGTATATAAGGTTGCGAGTTACGTCTCCGCGCCCTCGTTTGAGAACCGGTCCCATTTCGGGAACGACAGGGGTATACCCCCCATGTTTTTGCAAAGAGTGTGGAAGTAGTGTCGTTTGAGCGAGATACAAAGGGAGCCGTTTTTGAGAGTGTGCAAGCTTCAGAAAATACAGGGTTTGCACAGGTGCCTAGGACGGCTGAAAGGCGAGAGCGGAAGCGATGTCGCGAGGCAAACACGAAGCATGGTAGCATGATGTTTACCGAATGTCAAATACTATTTGAGTTGTAATTCGAACGGCAAAATGGGCGATTCGAACACCGTCGTATACGTCGCGCCTTGGGCGACACATACACGGCAGCGATCACAGCCATTCGCACTACGAAATGTTTTGCAGTGTCAACTCGATCAATTTTTTGGTCGGTGGGTAGGGATCGCCGGGGGCGTCGTACTCCATCGAATAGAAACCACGGTAGTTGGCGGCTTTGGCGATTTCGAATGTCTTTTTGATGTCGATATTCAAGATCTTGCCGTTATCGTCGGCCTCGCCGTCTTTGACGTGGGAAATGCCGTAGGCGCGCGCGAACATTTCCTTCACCGCACGATAGTTGAAATCGGGATCGCCTTTCAGGATGGAGTTGGCGAAGTCAGGAAGAGCGCGCAGGTAGGGGTTGTTCACGGCGTCGATGATTTTGATGATGAAGAAGGCGTCTTCGGTTTCGGGGTCGTCGTTTTCGAGAGAGACGACGATGTTCTTCTCGGCAGCATAATCAGCAACTTTGCGAAGGCTTTCGGCGGCGCGATCGACGTCGGGTTTGGAAGCTTTCGAACCGTTGATGTGGGGACGGATGCCCGGCGAGCCGACGGCGACAGCAACGTCTATCCATTTTTTCGAGAGATCGATCGCTTTTTGGCGAACTGCTGCGTCAGGATCGTAAAAACTATCGCGCACATTCGTGGGAATGTTGACGATGCGGACTTTGGCTTTCTCAACAGCGGAACGGAATTTGTCGAGGTAGGCCGGGTCGGTACTCTCGAAGTGTTCCGACAGCGGTTCGATGCCGTGGACGCCAAATTTCTCGACCACTTCGGCGGGGAACTGAGTGAGAGGGAAGCCTTTCTGTTTTGTGTCGCGGGCGCGATTGTGGGGTGCGTCGATGAACATGCGGAAAGGGTAGGAGGCGACTGAGATGCGGTCGCGCGGGGCTGTTGGGAAATTGATGTGGGGTTTGTTTTGGGGTGCGGCAGCGAAGATTGATTCCGGCATGGAGCCAGCGATCATGCTGCCTGCGGCGAG
>JAFAZL010000309.1 GCA_019239815.1 Acidobacteriota bacterium | reverse complement strand
GCCCCCACCCGCGCATGGTCCGACATTCGCGTTTCACGTCACACTGAGCATCCTCGCCTACGCCGCCTTCGCGCTTTCGTTCGTCCTCAGCTTGATCTTCCTCGTCGAAAACAGCCTGCTCCGCAATCGCAATCTCACCGACGTCGTCTGGCGCCTCCCGCCCCTCGAACTCCTCGAGCGCATGAGCCGCTCCAGCGTCCTCGTCGGCATCATCTCGATCGCCATCGGTACCGCGCTCGGCTTCGTCTGGGTCGATCGCCTTACCGGCCAGTATTGGTATTACGACCCGAAATACGTCGTCACCCTCGCCGTGCTCGTGCTCTACGCCGTCTACTGGCTGCTGGCGCGTACCACCGCCTGGCGTGGCGCACGCGCTTCGCGTCTTTGCATCTTCAATTTTGTAATTGTGGTGCTAAGTTTCACCGTCGTGAACTTATACTTGTCGCACAGTCATCGATACTTTTAGGGTCGGCATCTCACGGTCGGAATACACTAAATCCTAGGCCAGCATCGCTAGGAAGGGATCGAGCGAGCAGGGAATGGAAATCGTCCTCGTCGGCTTGAATCACCGCACGGCACCCGTCGAAGTGCGCGAACGCATCGCATTCACCGCGGAGCAAGCGCGCCGCGCCGCCGACGAACTCCGCGCACGCGGTATCTTCGAGGAAACGCTCGTTCTCTCGACCTGCAACCGCAGCGAAGTTTACGGCGTCCCACCCGAAACCGCGCAAGACAGCCTAAGAGGGCTCGCTCTATTCCTCAGCGAATTTCATTCCGTCGGCAGCGAAATTCTCATCCGCTCGCTCTATCATCACTACGATCGCAACGCTGTCCGCCATCTTTTCCGCGTTTCCGCAGGCTTAGATTCCATGCTTCTCGGCGAAGCCGAAATCCTCGGCCAGGTCCGCGACGCCTACAAATCCGCCCACGAACAAGGTGCGACTGGCCCCGTCTTGAATCGCCTCTTCCAAGGCGCGCTCGAAGTCGGCAAACGCGTCCGCACCGAAACACAGCTCGGCATGCGGCCCATGTCGGTCGCGGCCGCGGGCGTAAAACTCGCCGAGCGTATCTTCGGCAAACTCGCCGGCCACTCCGCGCTCGTCATCGGCGCTGGCACCGTCTCCGAACAAGTCGTCTCTACACTTCGCGACCGCGGCGTCACCGATCTCTTCGTCATGAACCGCTCGCGGGACCGCGCCGTCGAACTCGCCGTCCGATTCAACGGCACCGTCGTCGAATGGGCCGACTGGCAAAACGCGCTGCTCAAGGCCGACGTCGTCGTCTCCTCAATCTCCTCCGAAGATCCCGTCCTCTCTCGCCTCGTTCTCGAATCCGCCATGGCCGCTCGCGGCGGCCGCGCGCTCTTCCTGATGGACCTCGGCATGCCCCGCAACATCGAATCCGCCGCCGCCGACATCTACAACGTCTATCTCTACAACCTCGACGACCTCAGCTCCATCGTTTCGCAAAATCGCCAGGCTCGCGAAGGCGAAGTCCCCCGCGCCGAAGCAATCATCGAAGATCACGTCACCAAATTTCTCTCCTGGCAGGCCAGCGTCGAACTGGTCGGTTTTGTCACCGCGCTTCGCGCCCGCCTCCGCGAAGATCGCGCCGCCTTCCTCCACGCGCGTCTCGCCCAGGCTACGCATCTCAGTCCAAAAGATCGCGAGCACATCGAAGTAATGATGGAAGAAATGCTCGAAAAATTCCTCGTCCAGCCCGCCGAGCGCTTGCGCGATGAACGCGAACTCCGCCGCAAAATCGCCAACGTCGAAGCCCTCCGCGATCTCTTCCTCTCTGATCGGGACAAGCGATGAGCATCCGCATCGGCACGCGCGGCAGCCTGCTCGCCAAATGGCAAGCCGAGTTCGTCCGCCGCCAGATCTTCCAGGCCAACGGCATCGAAGGCGAGATCGTCATCATCAAAACGAGCGGCGACAAGCTCGCGCAAACTTCGCTCTCCGAAATCGGCGGAAAGGGAATCTTCGTCAAGGAACTCGAAGAAGCTCTCCTCGACAATTCCATCGACATTGCCGTTCACAGCGTCAAAGACATTCCGACGAAAACGCCGCCTGGCCTTTCCTTTCCCGCAATCCTGCGCCGCGAAGACATTCGCGATTGCCTGGTCTCTACCAACGGCGCCAATCTCGCCGCTCTCCGTGAAGGCGCCCGCGTCGGCACCGGCAGCCTCCGCCGCCGCGCGCAACTCCTGCACCTTCGTCCCGATCTCGACATTCGCGATTTACGCGGCAACGTCGATACGCGCCTCCGCAAAGTCGAAAGCGGCGAATACGACGCCATCATGCTCGCCAAAGCCGGACTCGACCGCCTCGGCGCCTCGCACCGCATCACCGAAGTCTTCGCTCCCGAGACATTTCTTCCTGCAGTCGGCCAGGGCGCCATCGGCGTCGAATGCCGTGCCGACGACGCTGAAACTTCCGTCGCTCTCGAAAAACTCGACGACACCGAAACGCGCAGCGCCATCATCGCCGAGCGCTCTCTCCTCAGCACGCTCGAAGGCGGCTGCCAGGTTCCGCTCGGCGCCTGGGCCCGCGTCGAGCGCGACGAACTCGTCCTCGAAGCCTGCGTCTGCAGCGTCGATGGCGCGCAATACATCA
>JAFAZL010000506.1 GCA_019239815.1 Acidobacteriota bacterium | reverse complement strand
CCGACAGCGTGCCGTGAACGCACGGCTCACAGGTCAGTACTTGCGCCTCGAAGTCGCGCGCGAAGGAGTCGTCGTAGTAGATGCGGTGAGTCGCCATTTGTTCGGTCGGTATTTTTCTTGCTGCGCGCTAAATGCGTGCTAATTCTGTAGCGCCCTCTGCCAAGCCTCCGCGTACTTATATCCCGTGCCGGTATTGAACAGCACGACTTTCTCTTCGGGCTTGATCCAGCCCGACTGAGCCAGTTTGCGGACACCACTCACGGTTGCGGCACCCTCGGGAGCGGCAAAAATCCCCTCCTGTGAAGCGAGCTGCTTCCCGTCAAGGAGCATCTCCGCGTCGCTGACCGTGAGCGCCGTGCCGTTCGTCTGCTTGAGCATTTTCAACATCATCAAATCGCCGAGAGGACCGGGAACGCGCAAGCCCGATGCCATCGTCGCCGCGTTCGGGAAGAAGTCCGCCTTTTCGCGATGCGCCTCCCACGCGCGCACGATCGGCGCGCAGCCTTCCGCTTGCACAGCGACCATGCGCGGCCGTTCGGCGCCGATCCAGCCCATCTCCTGCATCTCGTCGAACGCTTTGCACATTCCGATCAACCCCACGCCACCGCCGGTGGGATACAAGATCACATCGGGCAGCTTACCTCCGAATTGTTCCCACAATTCATAACCCATCGTCTTCTTGCCTTCAACGCGGTAAGGCTCCTTGAGAGTTGATACGTCGTACCAGCCTTCTTTCCCTTTGTTCTCAGCGACGTATTTTCCGCAGTCCGATATCAAGCCATCGATCTTGATGACCTTCGCGCCGAACGCCTGGCACTCCATCACGTTCGCAACCGGCGTGTCGCTCGGCATCACGATCACTGCGCCGAGTCCGGCCGCAGCGGCGTAGGCGGCGAGCGCGCCTCCGGCATTTCCGGCCGTCGGCGCTGCAAGCATCGTCGCTCCAAGCTGATTCGCGCGGCTCACAGCCGCGGTCATACCACGCGCCTTGAACGAACCCGTGGGATTGAGGCCCTCGTCCTTCACATACAGATTCTTCAGCCCCATCGACGCGCCCAGCCTCGCCGCAGGAATCAGCGCAGTCATGCCCTCGCCCAGCGAAACCACATCGCCATTCGGCAGAACTTCACTGTACCGCCACAACGTGCGCGGGCGGCTTTCTAGATTCTTCAGCGTCAGCGTTTCGGCCGCTTTTTTAAGATCGTAGCGCGCCATCAATGGACGCCCACAAATACAAATGTGCTGCTCGACGCTCGCGTCGAAGCGCTTTTGGCAGTTCGAGCAGATCAGCTCCAGAACATTTGTGGTAGGGGTCATCGTGGGTTTCGTGGCCATAAGCTGCAATTTTAGCACAGGCCTTTTTGGCTACACTTTCGCCTCCCTGCCCTTTAGGCCAGCCAAAGAGCGTCGCCATTTCAAGTTACAATCAGGGCTGCGAGAATCCATGCCTGTACGCCTCATCGCGCTCGACATCGACGGCACGTTGCTCGACAGCCGCTGGAAACTGCCTGAGGCGAACCGCGCGGCCGTTTCCGAAGCTACTCGCCGCGGCATCGAAGTCGCGCTCGTCACGGGCCGCCGCTACGACTTCGCCATGCCGATCGCCCGCGAGCTCGATTCGCCCTTGACGATGATCGTCAGCAACGGAGCTCTGGTACGCACACCGGACGGCACGACGCACGTCCGCAACCTGCTTTCGCTGGAAACTGCACGTAAAGTTCTGCACCTGACCCTGCCGTGGCGGGAAAGCGTTGGGGTTGTATTCGATCGTCCGCGCGAAAACCAGCTTGTGCTGGAATCTTTCGAAACCGACGACCCGATTCGCCAGGCGTATTACGACCGCAACAAGGAATTTCTCGGCCGCGCCAACCCGCTGGAAAGCTGCCTGACCGAGGATCCGCTACAAGTGATGCTGTCGGGGAAGGTCGATCCGATGCGCAAAGCCGAGGCAACCCTCCGTGACGCGGCGCTCTCGGATGAGTATCGGCTTGCGGCGACGATTTACGAGAGCCGCGATTTCGCAATGATTGATGTGGTCCATCCCGAATGCTCGAAAGGCGCGGCGCTTGCCGAATGGGCCGCGATTCGCGGCTACGAACGCGGCGAAGTGATGGCTGTCGGCGACAATCACAATGACATTGAGATGCTTTCGTTCGCGGGCATTCCCATCGTGATGGGCAATGGCGTGGCGGAGCTGAAGAATTTTGGCTGGCACCAGACGGCCAGCAACGACGAGAACGGCGTGGCGGTAGCGATTGAAAAATTCGCGCTGCGCGAGGCGGCCTCGTGCGCCTGAAGCCGTCAAAGTGCGGTTTCGCCGCCAGCCTCGTGGTGGCTCTTTTTTGCATGAGTTTGGCCACTCCCGCGCGCGCGGAATACTTTGTGCTGCGCAGCGGACAGCGGCTGCACGTCACGGGCTACCAGTTGCTCGACGGCAAGTATCGATTGCAGATGGAAGGCGGCTTCGTCGAAATGCAGGCGGAAGACGTCGCGGCGATCGAGCCGGAAGAGATCTTCGTCTCCAACCCGCCGGCGGTGACGCCAAAGTCACCTTTCCGCGATCTGATCGAGGCGGCTGCGTCGCGCTACAACGTCGATGCCGAACTCATCGCAAGCGTCATCGCCGCCGAATCCAATTTCGATCCGAAAGCAATCTCGCGGCGCAATGCACGCGGGCTGATGCAGTTGCTGCCGGAAACGGCGACGCGCATGGGAGTACACAACATTTTTGATCCAGCGGAGAACATCGACGCCGGCACGCATTATCTCAGCGGCTTGCTGGCGCAATACAAGAACGACCTCGCGCTGACGCTCGCGGCCTACAACGCCGGACCATTGCGGGTGCAGCAATATGGACGAGTTCCACCCTACGCGGAAACCCAGTTGTATGTTCGAAAGGTCCGCAGCGCGTACGCGAAACGCAAGGCTACAGTCAACGCGGCTTCGAAGCCTTCCGACGCGCCGAGACCGAGCGCTAAAACGACCGTGGTCGCTACTTCGGCCACCGGTTCATAGGCCACACTGCCGCGCAACGCCCCGCTTCGCTGAACCCGTCGGAGTTCTTGCGATTTTCAACTCAAGGCTGATTTGGTGTGAGCGGCTGATCAGGCGGAGGCTGTGAACTCGGATTTTGGCCACCGTTCGGCGGCACATTGCCATTCGGATTCTGGTTTTGATTTGGCTGGCCGAAACTGGACCCGCCGAAGCTGGAACCACCAAAGCTCGATCCGTTCGGATTCGTTCCGTTTATCGGCTGACCTGGCTGCCCAAACGCGCCGGTGCCCGTCTGAACTCCTGTGCCCGTACCGCCAAGTCCCATTGTGTCCTTCGACGGGTCCCAAATGAATTCGAATTGATGATAGTTCGTGGCCTTTTCGTAGACGATTACCGATTTGTGATTGGCCTTGCTTCCGATCCCAATGATGTTCCCGCCGACAAAATTCGAGGTATCGACTTCCTGCGTTTGAGTGTTTGAATTTTGGCCAGACTGAGGCGCGTTCGGATCCTGATTCTGATTCGTGCCCTGGGCGCCGTTCGCATTCTGTTGACCGCTGTTTCCGTTCTGGCTGTTCTGCGACCCGAATCCGCCCTGCGAATTCTGCGAACCGAAGCTACTATTACTGCCGAAGCTGGAATTGCCCCCAAATCCATTATTGAAAGAGCTCTGCGAATTTCCCTGCCCTTGCCCCTGCATTGAGCCGAAACCTGCCTGCCCCGCGGGAGTTCCGACATTCGCACCGCCGCTGATCTGAATCTGCTGCGCTGGCTTCGTGCTGCCGATGAGCTGCCCCGACGGGCCGACGTAAATCAGCCGCCACTTCCCGTCTTCCTTGTTCATCGGGTCTTTGTATTCCTGCCGCAAGTACCGCAGCGAGCCATTCTTTGGCTTGATCAGGTCGTCGATGGTCGTCGGGAAGCGGCCGTTCTTGCGGTAGTAGAGCTTAATGGCGTGAACATATTGCTTGCCCCGCCAGATCATCTCCTCTTCTTGCTCACGGCGACGCTCAGTGCGACTCGAAGGCACAGCGACGATCGCGCCGAGCAAAATGATCGTCGTCATAAACGCCACCATCATAATGGCGTAGCCATTCCGCTTTCCGTCGCGACGCACGAGGCGGCGGGATCCCGTTTTGTTCTTGTGGATCATTGGGGCTTACGATGCGGGAGCGGCGACAGATTCCTCGGTCAGCTGCGTCGACCCGTGCCGGCCGCTGGCGATCTCTTCGAAATCCAGGTTGGCGTTGCCGATTTTCGTGACGCGATATTTGCCGAGCAAGGTGTCCCCTTCACCGACGATGTAGATGTTGTCTCCGTCGCTGAGAAATGCCCGCTTGGCTGTGCCGTTGGGAATCGTCCCGTAGCCGAAAAATTTCATATTGCCGGGCAGAGTCGGTGGTGGCGGCGGGGGCGGAATCTGCGGCCCAACGGGCCCGCGCGAAACCACTTCCACCTTGCGGGGATCCTGCGGCGGAGGCGGCGCGACTTCACTGAATAGATCACGACCCGTTCCCTTGTACTCGGTCTTCTGGCTCGCCCGCTGCTTGTCCCGTTGCAGCGCCGGATTTTCTACCGCAAGCGGCTTGTACGACATCTCGCCATATTGCGCCGATGCGGACGCCGCGGAGTCGCTGGAGCGTTCGTAGTACCAAACCAGCGCCGCAACAACGACCAGGGCTGCCAGCAAGATGCCTTTGTTTCGCTCGTTCATCAAGTCGTCCGGAAATATGTTTTGATGTGCATCGAAACGCGCACTCTGCCGTTCGCGCCTTGCGCCGCGTCGGCTTTCGCTTCGAGCGCTTCTACCGCGTATACGTTCTGCGATCGCTGCAAACCATTCAGGAAATGCACTACTTGCGAATAGCTGCCGTCCACAACCGCATCGATCTCGATCTCCTGCAGATCGCGCCCCTTGACGTCGGACTGATGGAATCCGCTGCTCTCGATCGATAGCCCGGCTTTGTTGGCAATGGAATCGAGCTCCGCACTGACGGAGGAATAGCCCTTGCTCACGGGATACAGCGACCCTTCGAATTTGTCGCAATCTTCCTGAATCGCCGGCATCTTTTTGCGAATGTCCTGCGCGCGAGTGATGTCTGCGCGGAGCAGATCGCGATTGCGCGTCAGCACCGCCAGCTCATCCTGCGGCTGGCGTCCGGCCGATAGGTTCCAACCGTAGACGGCCAACGCGATGTCAGCGGCGACGAGCAACACCAGGGCGAAAATAATCAGCCGGCGCTCGAGTTTGAAATCGTGTCGCATTGTTTCCGTTAGGTCCTTGCGTACACCGCGGTCAGCTCGACATTGATCCTGTCGTTGCTGCCGTTCGTCGGAGCTACCTGCTTCTCGCTCACCATCTGAATATGCGAAAACGACGGCGACTGCTCCAGCGCGTGCAAAAACTTCAGCTTTGCCTCGTCGCTCATCGCGCCGATGGTCAACTTCACTTCAACGATGCCCTTGTCGTGCTTTGGCTGAATGCTCACCACTCGGACGCCGGCGGGCAAAATCTTCTCCAGATCCATGAACATCTGCGTCCAGTTAAGGCTCTGCTCATCGATCAATGTATTCAGAAACACGGAACGGTCGTGCAATTTGGCGTTCTCAGGGCGGCTAAAGAACTGTTCGAGGTCGTGCCGCTGCTGTTCCAGCGTCACCATCTCCGAGCGAACCCTCAGGATGCGGTCGCGGAACACTTCGTCGCCACGGCGCACAGCATAGACGTGCAAGCCAAGCCCCAGAAAAAACAGCCCCGCGACCACGCCAACGATACCCGCGCTGGCAAGAAATTTGCGGTGCGTCTGGAGCGGCTTCGTCGATAGATTTAGCCTGACTTTCATCGACTCGTTCTACTCTCTCATTTCACTTCATCGAAATTCTAAAATCGTGCCAAACCCTAATTGCGGTGCAGCATCCATCCGACTAATCCATCCGACTCACGGTCGGCCAGTTCATGTACGCTCTCCGGCACGCGCCCTTCGGCCATCGCCGTGTGCAACAGCGAGCGAACTTCGCATCGGAACTCGTCTTCAAGAGGCCGCAGAAACTCATTGAGGCGGGGACCCAAGCCCGCCACGCGTACCTGCTGAATACCTTCGCGCCAGGTATCCTGATAATACGCCGCTACGGGATAAATCTCTTCGAGCAACATCTGCGGGGTCAACTCGATATTCTGCGCGGGTAACTCGGTGCACCGATAGCCGCACAACTGGCCCTCGCGCACGATGGCCGTCGTCAGAGCCAGGCCCGAAACACGAGCCAGCAACGTCGGATGATGATCGTCGAGCAGCGTAATCGCCGCCAACGATGAACTCAGAATCACACCCGGAAAGAGCCCCAGCCCTTCAGCCAGGCCTTCGTATTCACGAACGATGCGCAATCGAGCCAGAGCGGTGACCACATCCACGCCATCTTCTCGCGGCGCCTGCCGCATGTACGAAATCACCGTCTCGTCCGCTTCAAACGGCACGCTCTTCTTCAGCTTCCACCGCAGCATCGGCTCGGCTTCTTGCGGCGAACGCGGAAACTGGTCGAAATGTTGCACGAAGACGCGAATCACCGGATCGGGCACAAGGAGCGCGATTTCCTCGTCCTTCGCCCGCAGCCGCGACATTACGCCAGCCACCGCGCCCTTTACTGCCGTTTGATCGACAATGTTGGTTTCCACGGCGGAAGGCACCAGTGCACCATTCGGCAAACTCTCGATCGCGAAACTATCGAGTCCGCCGGTGCGCGTCCATCGTGCACCCGCGACGCGATCCTGCGAAATTTCCAGCGCCAGCGCCGGATGCGGCATGGCCTCGAGCCATCTCGCGACCTTCCGCGCGAAGGCGCTCTGGTAGATTCCCTGCCGGAATGTCGCGCTACTGCTCAACGAATGTCACCTTGTTGATCTCTTTCACGCTGGTGATGCCTGCGCGGATCTTCGCCAAGCCGCTTTCGCGCAATGTTGTCATACCCTCTTCACGTGCCACGCGCTTGATTTCCGAGGTTGGCCGCCGGTCAATGATCATCTCGCGAATCCGGTCGGTCAAGTCGAGTAACTCGCAAATTGCGGTCCTTCCATGATACCCGGTGCCCGAGCATTCCAGGCAACCCACGCCTTCGGCGATCAAGACGTTACCCCACTCGGTCGGATCAAGCCCGGCTTCCAGCAACTCCGGAGTGGTATAGCGGCGCGGGCGTTTGCAGTTCGCGCAAACGACGCGCACGAGGCGTTGCGCCATGATGCAGTTCAGCGCCGAGACGAAGTTGTAAGGCTCGACGCCCATGTTGATGAAGCGCCCGATGACGTCGGTCACGTTGTTCGCGTGAACCGTGGTGAAAACGAGGTGCCCGGTGAGCGCCGACTGAATCGCGATCTGCGCCGTTTCCTGGTCGCGGATTTCGCCGACCATGATCTTGTCGGGGTCATGACGCAAAATCGATCGCAACCCGCGGGCGAACGTCAGCCCTTTCTTCTCGTTCACGGGAATCTGCGTGATGCCGCGCAGCTGATATTCGACTGGATCTTCAATCGTGATGATCTTGTCTTCGTCGCTCTTGATTTCGTTGATCGCGGCGTAGAGCGTGGTGGTCTTACCGGAACCGGTCGGCCCGGTGACCAGCACCATCCCGTAGGGCTCGCGAATGTACCGCCGGAACTTCTTCATCTCTTCGGCGGCGAATCCGACGACGTCCAGGCTCAAGCTCTGGAACTTTTCCGACAGCGTCTCTTTGTCTAGTACTCGAAGAACGGCGTCCTCGCCATGGCTCGCCGGCATGATCGAGACACGCAAATCGATGAAGCGTCCTTTGTACTTCACGCGGAAGCGGCCATCCTGGGGCACCCGCCGCTCGGCGATGTCGAGATCGCTGAGAACCTTGATGCGCGACAACACCGTCGAATGCCATTCCTTCGCAATTGGCTGCATCGCGTGCTGCAAAACACCGTCGATGCGGTACTTCACTGCCACTTCGGCGTCGCGCGCCTCGATATGAATATCGCTGGCGCGCCTCTCAAGCGCCGTGAAGATGATCGTTTCGACCAATCGAACAACCGGGCTCGCCGTCGAGTCCCGGGTCAGCCGGTCGCCCGAGATGGTCTCTTCGCTCTCAGTCTCGTCTTTTCCGATCTGCAGCGTAAAGGCTTCTGTCGCCTGCTCCAGGACACGCTGCGACTGCTCGGTGCGCTTCAGCAAATCGCTGATCTGCCGTGCCGTAGCTACCTTGATCAAAAGCTTCTTGCCAAGTAGCAGCGACAACTCGTCGCTGAGCAAAACGTGGCTCGGGTCGGCAACCGCAATTGAAAGCAGATTGTTCTGCACTTCCAGCGGCACAAAGTTGTAACGGAACATCAGGTCCGCAGGAATCGCTCGAAACAACTCCGGGTCGATCCGCTGCTCCCGCAGATCGATGAATTCCTTGCGATACCGGTCCGCAACCCGGCGCGTTGCCTCTCGCTCGGCTTGCTCGTCCGCTGCAGTCGCCATTCCCGCAATTACGTGTGAGTGTTGATCCGTGATAGCCATGACTCCCTTACCTGGTGATACCCGACGATGAGAGAG
>JAFAZL010000970.1 GCA_019239815.1 Acidobacteriota bacterium | reverse complement strand
GTTGTCGGCAACTTCGCACCCTCGCGCGGCCGCGTTCTCGATCTCGGCGCAGGCCCGTGCACCATGGGTGAACGGCTTCACGCCCTCGGATTCGACGTCGTCGCCGTCGATCGTGACGCCGCTGCATACCAGGGCCGTCAGCAATTCGTCACTCAGGATCTAAACGACGCCGATTTCGCCGGAGCCATTGGTCCACGCTCGTTTGACCTCATCGTCGCCGTCGAGGTCATCGAACACGTCGAGAGCCCGATCAATTTTCTCAGGAACGTCGCGAAGCTCCTGACGCCCGATGGTTGCGCGGTGGTAACCACTCCGAACGTCGACTCACTTCCTGCGCGTCTACGGTTCCTGTTTGGTGGGAAAATCCGAATGATGGATCAATTTAGCGACCCGACGCACATCTCTCCGATTTTCATGGATTTGTTGTGTCGGCAATTCCTCCCGCAAGCGGGCCTCCAATTGGCTGACCACAAAGTATTCCCGCCAAACGGCTACCAGCTGATGCGGAAACCGCTAGCCTTCCCTTTGGCCCTGCTCGCTTCTGCATTTCCCGGCGAGTCCGTGATTGGCGATAACCATATATTCGTGCTCGAAGGTGCCAGGTGAGAGCAATCGCCGACGCAATGCAGCCAGGTGCGCGTCGCGGACTGGTCCTGGGTCTCGGTTTTCTCTCCGTCGCCCTTATTGGTGCTTACGAACTCTCCGGCATGATCCTCAATAACGACGTCATCAGCCTCTCGCTCGTTGCGATGATGTGCGTAGCCGGCGCGTTTGTCCTCGCCATCCTTCGCAATTGGCGCCACGGCGTCTATTGCCTGATCGCCTGGCTGCTCTTCGAAGATTTCGTCCGCAAATATGCCGGCAATAACATGGCGATTTACTTCGTCAAAGATATTCTGACCGCCGTTGTCTATCTCTCTTTCTTCCTCGCCTATCGTCGGAGAGACAAAGACTTGATCGTCGCTCGTCCACCTTTTCTTCCCATTCTCCTTATATTCATCTGGTTCGGCGCTTTGCAGGTTTTCAACCCTGGCTCCACGAGCGTCTTCTTCGGTCTCATGGGGATGAAGCTCTACTTCTATTACACCCCCCTGTTTCTCATTGGCTATTCGCTCTTCAATTCCGAAAAGAGCCTCCAGCGCTTCTTCTACTTCAACCTCGGTCTGGTGTCGCTGATTGCACTCCTTGGCATTGCTCAGTCGGTGATCGGACCGTCTTTCCTCAACCCCACGGTCGTCGCCGATGACATTCGCTTGCTCAGCCAGACCTATCGTGTTGCCCCTATTTCGGGCGTGATTATCTATCGCCCCACTTCCGTCTTCGTCAGCACAGGGCGATTCGGCAACTTGATCGTTGTTTCGTGGATGATTGTGTTCGGTTTTAGCGGCTACCTGCTGATGCGCTTTCGCTCGGGAGGCAAAAAGCGACTCCTCGCGTTCCTCGCATTAGCCCTAATCGCCGCTGCCTGCGTCATGTCTTCGTCTCGCGGTGTGTTCGTGTGGAGCTTGGCCAGTAGCATCGTGGGTGGTGTCGCAATCATCTACGGCGTACGTTGGCGGCCGGGGGAGTTGCGGCGCATGCTCAAAACCCTGCAGCGTGCGGCGCTGGGCATTGCGCTTGGCATGGTGCTCCTCTTCTGGATCTTCCCTGAAGCCGTTACGAATCGCTTCAAGGTCTACTCCGAAACTCTCGATCCCCGAAGCCCCACCAACGAGTTGGCTCTCCGCGGACGTGATTATCCGCTCGCAAATTTCATGGGCGCTCTTGCCAACCCGCGCTGGCCCTATGGTTTTGGCATCGGAACCGCTTCTCTCGGCGGACAATACGTAACGCGCATCTTCCAGGTTCCTCCTCCGACCGACACGGTCGAGAGCGGCTTCGGCTGCCTCGTCTTGGAGTTAGGCATTGTAGGATTGGCTTTGTGGATCATCATGAGCGTCGCCATTTTGATTTCTGCGTGGAAGGTCGTCCGACAGCTCCGCGGTTCACCTTGGTTTCCATTGGCCTTCATGATTTTTTGGTACGCGTTCCTTCTCCTTCTTCCGGCCACGTTCCAGGGCATGCAGGCGTATCAGGATTTTGTGTTGAACGCCTATCTCTGGCTCTTGCTCGGAATCTTATTCCGCCTGCCGAAGCTCCCGCTCTCTGCGCAAGCATCGTCCGCGCCCGCAAATCCTGCCCCGGCTCACATTCCCTTCGTCGCTTCTGCGCCATACGCATCCGGGAATATCTGACTTGCGGTTAGCGGTCGTCACTCCGTTCGTAGATCGCCAGCACGGTACGGAGCGCGCCCTCGCCGAGCTTCTCGATCGCCTAAGCCGCGACTACCGCTGTGAAATTCACCTCTACGCCGAACGCGTGGAAGATCTCACGGTCACGCCATCCACCCAATCCCAGAGACCTGTCATCCTGAGCCGTCCGCAAGACGGCGAAGGATCTCAGCCCTCACCATACCGACCGACGCAAAACTCCGCTCTCGCTCAACCGCCCATCGCCGCCGCCCCAACACCCGGCTCGATCACATGGCATCCCGTCCCGACCATTCCCGGCCCGCACCTTTTCAAATTCCTCTTCTGGCTGATCGCGAACTCCACCATCCGCTGCTGGCATCGCATCGCAGGCCGCCTCCGCTTCGACCTCGTTCTGTCTCCCGGCATCAACTGCCTCGATGCCGATTTCATCATCGTGCACGCGGTCTTTCGCCGATTACGTGAACTCGCTCAAGAGCAGCCTCAGCAACTCTTCGTACCTGGAACCCGAAGCAGCACGCCGCGGCGATTGCATCGCGGCGCGTACTACGCGACGGTTGCGGCCCTCGAGCGCATCGTCTACAGCAATCGAAAAACGAAACTCGCCGCCGTCTCGCAGCGCACCGCTGACTTGCTCGCTCTCTGTTTCGGCCGCAAGGATGTGCCCGTAATCTTCAACGGGATCGACACTGTTCAATTTTCGGTCCCCGCTCGCCTCGCGCGCCGCCAAGGCGCGCGCTTTCGTCGAAAACTCTCCGACGATGAATTGGTGCTCTTGCTCATCGGCAACGACTGGCGCATGAAGGGTTTGCCCGCGATTCTGGAATCGCTGAAGGCGGCGTCTGATCTCCCGTTGCGCCTGATCGTCGCGGGTTCCGACGTCCCCGCAAACTTCGAGGGCATCGTCGAACACTTAAGAGTCGGGAATCGTTGCCTCTGGGAGTCCACTCGTCCCGACGTGATCGACTTCTACGCTGCCGCCGATGTCTACGTCAGCCCCAGCAGAGAAGATTCATTCGGCTTGCCCGTCGCCGAAGCAATGGCCTGCGGTCTCCCCGTAATCACCTCGAAATTCGCTGGAGTCTCCGAGCGCATTCAAAACGAGTGCGACGGCTTCATCCTCCCCGACCCCATGAACGTCCCCGCCCTGACTAGTCTGATTCGCAGACTGCACGCCGACCCGGCACTTCGCGCACGCATCGGCCAAGCCGCCTCCGCCACCACCCAATCCTGGACCTGGGACCGCAACGCCTCCGAAACCTGGAATTGGCTCCAATCTGGCAAACCGACTCGCAGTGCCGTACGCGACTAATAGTCTTTCCGACCGGAGCGAGCCGACGCGTAGTGGAGGTACTCTGCGACATCGCGCGCTTTTTGCGCGATGAATCTCTCTTCGATCGATCCTCGAAGCACCGTCTTTTCTTCTTGTATTTGGATGCCCCGCCCTCGGTGTTAGAGGGTGGGTGTTTGGATGGATCACGACTCCACACCCAGGCGCCGATCTCGATCCTCCGTCGCACTCTTCGCGCGACAAGATCTCCCGTCGATCGATCTACTTCGTTTGGTGCATCCTGCTCTCAGCTGCCTTCCGCGTCGCCTCCATCGTAAACGCCAGCGACTCCTCCGGAATACTCGTCACAAACGGCCGCACCAGCCACGCCACGGCCATCGGAATGTCTCGCGTCAGCGACGTTACCTCGCTTTGCACATAAACTCCCCCATCGCGCTCAACGACCCGCCACCACGTGTCCATTCTCCAAAGAAAACCGTCGTCGTTTCCCGGTTGTCTGTCGTGCTCATCCTTCTTACCCGCATTGTCGACTTGTGAGATCCGCACCGTAGCACTCCGGCTGCGCGCCAGCGTCGGCGAATCGCGAAAATAGCGCACGTCATGCTCCGTATCGAGCACCACCGTCACAACCTTGTGCCGTCGAAACCGCAGCAACACTCGAAAGTGATCGCCGTCGCGAGACAAAATTTTTGATTGCACGACGTCGGGAGCGTAATAAACCGATTGGTGATCGTAGTCTTCGAGGATCGCCAGCACGTCGTCCACGTGCGCGCCAGGGATAAACGCCAGTCCCACCCAATGATGAATCATCCCATTCGGCACCGCGATTTCAGCCCCGTTGTCGCGCGTCTCGAGCTTGCTCATCTTGACCTGCCCTTGCTTCAGGTCAGCGTAAGCCTTCGCCCGATCGCCTTCCGCCAGCGAGTCAATCCAAAGCAAATGCTGCCCCTTCTGTAATTCGTGACTGTTTCTCTGCTCGGTCAACGCCACATACCGGTCATACGCCGCATTTGTAGCAGGCCGAAGTTCCACCCCCGGCGCAGCCGCTGTCGGCGAACAAGCCATGACAAGCGCCAACCCCGCGCTGAAAATCACACGCGCAACAACCCCGACCTCAGCGCGAAAAGCACGGTGCATCACCATTCGATTCTGGCCGACTCCATTCCGTTTACGAAGCGCTATTCCCGCCCATCATCCGGTGAGCCGATTGACACGTTCTCCGCGCTCCTCTGCGGTTCACCGTCGCCGGGTTATCCTTTTCGTGTTGTGCCAGTCAACAGAACGTCCCGCCTCGGGCTAGTTTTTAAGTTTCCCCGCAAGCGACTGATCTACCGAGTCTTACGAAATCGTCCCAACACCCACGGTGAACCTAACCCGCCTGAAATCACATCCTTACGCAAACGCAGGGTCTAAGTCCCACAGAATCAAATTCTTGAGAATAACTACCGGGGGGGTGGTTCACCCAAAAAAAAACAGCGCCGGGATTAACCGGCGCTGCTGAGAAGGGAAGCTGAAATCTGGCGGGTTGGGTTAGCTCGCACACGACCCCTTTCGGAGCCGCTGTCCCCGCGCGGCCCCCAACCCGTTATGTGCAATTTACGGGAGGGCCGCATTTAGCTCAATGGACCGAAGGCGTCAAAATTTACGGTACCCGGGTTTTGGTACCGGTATTTAGTCGCTATTTAACTATATTCATTATCAATTACATACGGCTCAAAAATCGCCGCCAAGTACTAAGTACCCCCATTTACTCCGCTTAAGAACCCACCAAGGTGCCCAGTCACCGATATCACCAAAATCCCCACCAATTCCAACGCAATACGGAGGCTGGCGGGCATCGCCGCTGCACCCTTCCGCCGTTCCATGAAATGCAGAATCCATGACGTCCAGATCACGAGCGTCGATAGCAAAGCGAAAATCAGGTGCAGGCGGAGAGTCCCCTTCAACGCCTGGCCTTCTAGGGCAAATTGCCAGGCCAGAATTCCGGTCGCAACGACGGGGATCGTGAAGATTGCGGCGACCGACAGATTGAAATACGCGGCGTCGGAGAAGGCTCGCCGGCTTTTCCAGAGGGCCGCCAGATCGAAGGCGACCCCCACGATGAACAACGCGATCGGGAAGTGAACTAGTACGACGTGCTGGGCGTGACGCGCCATCAGTGCGCTCTTCAGGTCGAATGGGTTCACTGTCGCGAGCGCGTTACCAAGGTAAAGTGGGTTTAACATTGTCGTTATCCCAGTTACTGTACGATAACCTTGCCGGTCATCTTCGGATGAATCGAGCAGAAGTAGGGAAAGTTCCCAGCCTTGTCGAAAGTGAAGGAAAACTTCTCGTCAGTATCCAGCACCTTCGATTTGAAGACTTTGTCGTCGCTCACAACAGTGTGTGGAATGTCGTCCCGGTTCGTCCAAGTGACGGTCGTGCCCGGCGCGATCGTGATCGTCTGCGGCGAAAAGCTGAAATTATCCACTTTCACTTCGACAACTTTGCTCGCCTGTGCCGCCGGTGCAGCATTCAGAGCTGCCGAGGATGGCGCCGGCGCGCCGAACGCAAAAACGTCCTCAACGCCGGTCGTTGCGGTCAGAGCCGCGAATGCTGTTGCGAGAACTGCAATTGCAATGCGCACACCAATACCCATGGTTTTTCTCCTTTTCATTTCAGATTTCAGAATTTTTCGTGCAGGACCTACTGCTTCAGACGGGCCCGATTGGCCGAGCCGACTTACCGCAGCCGGCTCAGCCCGATCGATTTAACCGAGTTTTGAATCGACGACCGCGAGCGCATGTTGTCCGCGTACGTAATTCACCGACGTGAGCCCGAGATAACTACGAAGCTGCTCCGCAGGCACTTTCATCGGTCCAGGCGACGGCGCTTGCCCCGGCGCAGGCTGCGGAAACGCCGTCGACGCCGCCGTGTGAAACGTCACGTTGCCTTCCACTTTCTGCATCACTTGATGAATGTGACCGTTCAACACCGAAACCGAACCAAACTTCTTCAGGTAGCTGAGCGCCTGCGCGCTGTCTTCTGTTCCCCAGCCCCACTCCGGATACACGGTCCAAAGCGGAATGTGCGCAAAGACGACGATCGGCGTGCTCGACTTCAGATGCTTCACATCGTCTTCCAGCCACTCGAGCTGGTCGTGCCCAAGCGTCCCGAGTCCGCCTGCTTTCAAGTTCATCACATTGACCAGACCGATGAAGTGAACGCCTTTTTGATCAAAGCTGTACCAGCCGGCGCCCTTCGAGTTCTTGCCGTAACGCTCGAGGAATTGCTTGCCGTCATCCTCCAAAACATCGTGTTCGCCGGGAACGAAGAACGTCTGCTTCCCCGTGCTCTTCAA
>JAFAZL010000715.1 GCA_019239815.1 Acidobacteriota bacterium | reverse complement strand
CGAGGAAGTGGTGTGGTCGTATTCGAACCGCGTGGTGAAGGATTTTGGGGCCGAGCCTTATGTGCTGGGACACGCTCAGGACGTTACGGCGCAGATCATGACCGAAGAGGCGCTGAAAATGAGCGAGGGGAAGCTGCAGGCGGCGCTGGAGAGCGAGAAGAATTTGTCGCGGGTGGATTTTTTGACGGGCATACCGAACCGCCGGATGTTCTATCAAGCGCTGACGCTGGAAGGAAAGCGCTCGCGGAGATATGGAAGGCCGCTGACGATCATCTACACCGATGTCGATAACTTTAAATATTTGAATGATCATTACGGGCATGCCACGGGAGATGAATTGCTGAAGACCATCGGCATGATCCTGGAGACTTCGATACGGTCGACGGATGTAGCGGCGCGGCTTGGCGGGGATGAATTCGCGGTCCTGCTGCCGGAAACGGATGAAGCGAGCGCCGGTGTAATTGTGGCGAAACTAAGGCAAAACCTGAAAAACGCAATTGAGCCGAAGGGGTGGCCGGTGACGTTCAGCTTCGGCGTGGTGACATTCCCCATTGCACTGGATTCGATGGAAGAGATGATCAAGCGAGCCGACGAATTTATGTATCAGGCGAAGCGCGGCGGGAAGAGCGCTGTGGTGTCGAGGGTGATCGAAACTGTGGCGAAAGAGGGATAGAGCGCCCCGAGCCCCTCTATTGATTGTGATCGCAGCACGTTACTGAGCCAGACCTGCCCTGCGTGAGAGCGCCTGCCCGATAGGACACTGAAAGTGCCAACTGAGGTAGTACGACCTGCCTATTTGCACGGAAAGATGGGCCGCGTAAAGTTGCAAGTGTCGAAAGGCACCAAGGTTTCCAGAGGTTAGCCAGAGGGCAGATGGTCTCAGGTTTCATACTCGCGTTCTCGCTGGTGGCGCTGATCCGATTCGGGATCTTGTACTGCCGCGGGATTTTGCTCCGAACAGCGGAGTTGCCAGTGTCCGAGGAAGTGCGGGCAGCGGCGCGCCTTTCGGGCGAAGAGATTACTGGGCGCGATTTTGCGGCTTTGGCTGGAGTGCATAGCCTTACGCCGGGCGGGTCTGGCGGAGTGACGCTGGTGAAGGCTTACTATCGCGCGGTGCAGTTGGTTGGCGCGATCGGCCGGACGCAGGCGGCATGCGCGGCGTGGGCCGACCGGGAAATGGCGATTTGCGCGCGGTACGTCGGAGCGCAGATCGATGGGCGACTGCAGATGTGTTACGCGGAGCAGGCTGGGCGGTAAGAGCGACTTCTTGGAGTGGAAATTTTTGCGGCGAGGCCTTTCAGCCTCGCCGCTTTTTTTTGATCTACGTCGGAAGGTCGGTTCAGCGCGATTAGAAGGTCAGGTGCAACGCCATTTGGAGGAAGCGAGGGCTTCCGATGGTGTGTTGGATGACGCCAAGTTTGCCGGACGGCGGGCAGACGTAAGCGTCGGGAGCGGCGCAGTTGGTTTGGCCGTTAACTGGGAATGGCGCGGAATACTGCGGCGGATTGGCGAAGAACGGATTGAACTCGACGTTGTTGTTGGGCGTGTCGAAGCTCGGGTGATTGAAGATGTTGAACGCCTGGACGTCGAATTTCAGCCGGAAGCGCTCGGTGATTTTGAAATTTTTGAAGACGCCCATGTCGACTCGCGACTGGAACGGGCTGACGAAGATGTTGCGGCTCGCGGGGCCAAAGTTCGTTTCGTAGACGTCGCACACGCCGGTGACGGGGTCGCAGGGCGGGACGCCATTTTGTCCCGGCTGCAACAGGGGAATGCCGAACGCTGCGCTGTTGAGAACGGGGTTGCCGGGATTTACGCCGAGCGTGCCTTGTAATACAGGTTTTGCGCCTGGTGTGCTGCCGACACCACCGACTGGAACGAGAGGATTGGTGATGAAATCGTTGCCGCCGCCGAAAAACTGGCTGGCGATGCCACCGCTGAAATCGATGACGCTGTAGGGCTGGCCGCTTTCGGCGGAGATGAGGCCGCTGGTGCCCCAACCATTGACGATCTTGTCGGCCCATCCGTGGAGCATAGCTAGCTTTGGAAATTCGTAGTTGTATTGAACGATGAAAACGTGGCGACGATCGAAGTCGGAATTGCCGTAACCGGAGCGAAGATTGTTCGGGTTGTCGCCGTTGTAGAAGAGCTGTTCTCCGCTTTCTTCGTCCATGCTGTGCGACCAAGTGTAAGAGCCGGAGAGCGTAAGGCCGTGGCTGTAGCGCTTGGTGACGTTAAATTGGAGGGCGTCGTAGTTGGATTCGCCGGCGGCTTTGGCGTATTGCGAGTTGGGATCAAATCCAATAAACGGGACGCGGAGCGCAGTGTTGCCGCTCCCGAAACCCTCGACGAGAGTCGACACGTTTTCCGCAGAGACGCCGGGAACGGTATAACCGTAGGAGTAAATTTGCCCGTTGATCGGATTCGAAGGGGTGGCGATGTTGGGCTGGTTGAACGGGACCGGGATGACTTCGTGGACGCCATGGTTGCCGACGAAGGCGAGAGTTAGGACGAGGTCGTTGCGCGGCTGCCATTGCAGATCGAGCGTGTAATTTTCGGAGTACGGGAGCTTGTTGGTTGGGTCGTAGCCCGCGAAGATTAGAGGACTGCAAAAGCTGATGCCGTTGGCGGTGCAGTACGGCGTCGTATTGGCGATGAGCTGCGCGATGTTGGGAATGAGTGATGCGACGCCGGAGAGATTTTTCACCGGAGCTGGCGGCGCCGTTGTGCCGAACGGCGTGGCGAAAGTGGCGGTTGGAGGGCTGTAGAACGGAACGGAGAAGGGCTGCTGGACGGTGACGCCGAACGGACCGCCGATGCCGCCGCCGGCACTTTGTGAAAGTTCGGCGAAGTATTCGCCGCGGTCGTAGTACATGCCGAAACCCGCGCGCACGACTACGTTATGAAGAAAGCCCGGAGTCCACGCGACGCCAATGCGGGGAGCGAAACCCCACTGGCGGCCGGTCAGAGTTGAGTCGCTGACACCCTTTGTGGGGAATTCCTTGTTGTTGCCAGCTACGACGATGCCGATGTTGGTGATTGTGTCGGTGGCGAAGTCGTAGTTGTAATCCTTTGGATAGAAATTGGTGAGAAGGCCATTCTTTTCGACAAGCGGGCCGTTCCAGTCCCAACGCAGACCGGCGACGATGGTCAGATTCGGCCGAAGGCGGAAATTATCCTGGCCGAAGGCGCCGACCTGGTTCGAACGGTAGTAGCGGTTGGTTTCTCCACTGACGAAGACGGATGAGCCGTTCGAACCGCAGAAGACCGAAGGATTGCAGAGAGTGCCAGTCAGGAAGGTAGCAAAGTTGTTGAAGTCGAGGAGGCCTTGATTCGCGTTCTTATTGATGATGTTGAGCTGGCTATGATCCCACTGAACGCCGCCGGAAATTGTGTGGCGGCCAACCGTCCAGGAATATTTGGTGGAGAGTTCGAAGGTGTTCTGGAACATGCCTGCGTTTGAGAAGTTGTTCGAGGGGCCGATGTTGAGCCCAAAGCCTGTGTTGGGATCTGCTGTGCCAATGGTGATGCCGGGAACATTCGAAAGGCCGAACATGTTCAGGCCATAGTCGCTGTTCGAATAGCCGTCGATCGTGTGCGCGAAAGCCCTTTCGCGGATGAAGCCGAAGCTTTGGGTCCAGACGGCGTTTGGAGTTACGGCGGTGGTGTTCTGGATCGTGAAGAGCTGCGAGCCGGCGGACAACTGCTGGGGGAAGTTACCGACCTGACTGATGGCAAATGGAGCGAAGGTAGGATCGTTCTGGTAGTAATACTTGCCGGTAATTCGATCGCGAGTGTTGAAGTTGTAGTCGATGTTGCCGCTGACCTGGTCGGCATTGAAAGTGGTCTTAGGCCCGAAGACTAGGGCGTTGTAGCCGAGGTTGCTGTTGAGATTGTTCTCCGACGGGATGAAGAACTGGCCGTTGGGAAGCTTGAGATTCATGAGCTTCAGCGCAGTCGGATCGATATCGGCAGCGGTCAGAGTCGTGTTGAAGGCGGCGTTGGCGAGAGCTGCCAGACTAGCGGCATCGCGATTGGTGTCGCTGAGTCCGGGCAGAACTGACGCTTCAGAGATGGAACTGTCTTCGTCGGTAACGCGCTGGCCTTGATATGCGGCGAAGAAGAAGAGCTTGTCCTTCAGGATCGGGCCACCGAAGGTTGCGCCGAAGGTGTTGCGCTTCAGTTCGGGAACGGTCTTGCCGAGGCTGCGCAGCGTCGAGTCTTGATTGAAGAAGAATGGCGCGGCGTTCCACGCGTCGGTCTGGTGATATTCGTAAGCTTGGCCGTGGTATTGGTTCGTGCCGGTGCGAGTTTGCAGCGTGATGTGGGCGCCGCTGTACGAACCTTCCGACGCGTCGTACATCGAGGTATTGACGCGAACTTCTTCCAGGGTCTCT
>JAFAZL010000714.1 GCA_019239815.1 Acidobacteriota bacterium | reverse complement strand
CGGCGTCGTGGGGAATAGTGGTCGTAACACGCTGCGCGGGCCCCATACCAATGTGTTCGACTTCTCGCTCGTGCGCGACTTCCCAATCAAAGAATCGCTTAAGCTTCAATTCCGTTGGGAAGTTTTCAACCTGTTCAACGCGGTGCTGTTCGGACAGCCGAATTCGAACGTTACCAGCGGCGCAGCCGGACAGATCACCACGCTTTCGGGTGATCCGCGCGTAATGCAGTTCGCACTGCGATTGTCGTTCTAGTCGTATCTGCACGCAAATCGACGTGGGCGCTTCCCTGGGAGGCGTCCGCGTCGTAGCATTCTCATCCTCCAGCCGATTCCACCAGATGGACGCCAACATGCGATTTCTGTTCCGCAGAGTTTCTGGTAAACAGATTCCATTCGCCGACTGCATTGCGCTGATGATCTGCGCGCTGTTCGGCCTCACATCGATGGTTCTCGCGCGTACGCCGGTGCCGAACGCTGCGCAACCGGGTGCGCGTTCCGTGATGGATGCGCACAATTGCTATCCGTATTTCGGATGGTGGAATGATCGTATCGATCGGGCGCTCTCGGCCGGGACACCACTCGCGATCGAACAAGATTTGCTGTGGTACACCGACAAGCGCACCGGTCAATCGCGGTCGATCGTGACGCACGGCGTGCCTTCCACCGGACATGAACCGAACATGAAGGATTATTTTTTTGAGCGCGTTCGACCTGTGGTCGAAAGTGCGCTGAGGTCGTCCGACCACCATGATTGGCCTCTGATCACGTTGAATCTTGATTTGAAATCGGAGGAGCCGGAGCATCTCGAAGCAATCTGGAAGCTGTTGACTGAGTATCGCGATTGGCTGACGACCGCGCCGCGAGGCGCGCAGATCAGTGAAGTTGCCGCACTCGATGTGAAACCGATCCTCATGCTCACCGGCGAATCCGATGGCCAGAAGACACGGTTCTACGACCGCGTGCCGGTTGGTGAACGACTGCTCGTCTTTGGTGCCACGCATACGCACACCGAGAACATCACCGCTGATCCAAACATAATTGCGCCTGATTCGGTCGATAACTATCACCGCTGGTGGAACAACGCCTGGAACGTCATCGAACCCGGCGGTCAGCCGAACGCCGGCGAATGGACTCCCGAAAAGGAAAAACGACTCGAAGATTTCGCCGCCTACGCCCATCGGCGGGGATTCTGGATTCGCTTTTACACACTCGACGGCGTCACGGTGCAGGAAGAGAGCTGCCGCGGCCTGTTTCATGGCTATAACTTCGGCAGCCGCGCCGCGGTCGAACAGCGATGGCACGCCGCCGCCAAAGCTGGAGTCGACTACATCGCCAGCGATCAGCACGAAGACCTTGCAAAGATGCTCAAGAAATAGCGGGGGAAGAGATGCGAAGTCTGGTGGGCCTGGGAGGATTCGAACCTCCAACCAGTCGATTATGAGCCGAATGCTCTAACCATTGAGCTACAGGCCCGCCGAGTCGATTCCTACGATACCGCGTCTGCTGAAGCGAGCCAAGGTCCGTGACTGGTTAGCTGATTCCGCCGAAGCAGAGATATTTTATTTCGAGGTAGTCGTCCATGCCGTACTTGGAACCTTCGCGGCCCAGACCGGATTCCTTGAAACCGCCAAATGGCGCGACTTCGGTGGAGATCATGCCGGTGTTGATGCCGACGATGCCGTATTCGAGAGCTTCGGCGACGCGCCAAATGCGGGCAATGTCGCGACCGTAGAAATAGGCGGCGAGACCGAACTCCGTGTCGTTGGCGAGCGCGACCGCTTGCGCTTCATCCTTGAAGCGGAAGAGCGGCGCCACGGGGCCGAACGTTTCTTCTTTCGAGATGCGCATCTGCGGCGTGACATCGGCCAGCACTGTTGGCTCGAAGAACCGGCCGCCGAGCGAATGACGATTGCCGCCGACGAGCACCTTCGCGCCTTTGGACTTTGCGTCGTTAAGGTGCGTTTCGACTTTTGCGAGTGCTGCATCGTCGATGAGCGGGCCTTGCGTCGCGCCGGCTTCAAGGCCTGAGGCGGGTTTTAAATTCTTAACCGCCTGCGTGAGCTTTGCGGCAAAGGCGTCGTAGATTCGATCCTGCACGTAGAAGCGGTTCGTGCTGATGCAAGTTTGTCCTGTGTTGCGATACTTCGAGGCAGTTGCGCCTTCAACGGCGGCGTCGATGTCGGCATCGTCGAAAACGATGAAAGGCGCGTTGCCGCCGAGTTCGAGCGAAATTTTCTTAATCGTGCCGGCGCATTGAGCCATCAGCAGTTTGCCGACTTCGGTCGAGCCGGTGAACGACACTTTACGCACGATCGGATTCGAGGTGAGTTCACCACCGATTTCGAGGGGCGAGCCGGTAATCACGTTGAAGACGCCCTTGGGGACACCGGCGCGTTCGCTAAGGACGGCGAGCGCAAGCGCGGAAAGCGGGGTTTGTTCGGCGGGTTTGATCACAAGCGTGCAGCCGGATGCAAGCGCCGGCCCGGCCTTACGCGCGATCATCGCGAGCGGAAAATTCCACGGCGTAATGCACGCGACGACGCCGATCGGCTCCTTCACGACCACGATCCGTTTGTCGCCTTGATGCCCGGGTATGGTGTCTCCGTACACGCGCTTGGCCTCCTCGCCGAA
>JAFAZL010000599.1 GCA_019239815.1 Acidobacteriota bacterium | reverse complement strand
GTTCCGGGCAGTCCGAGGCAGACGGGGCAGGTGTTGGAGTTCGGCGCGTCGCCGAAGCGGGTGGAGCAGGCGCAGAAGATTTTGGTTTTGGTGAGGAGTTGCGCGTGGACTTCCAAGCCGATGACGGGCTCGTATTTGGCGAGGAGTTCGGGTGAAAGCATTGTGTCTGTCGCGGTCTTTGCCATAGTCGTTTTGAAACGGAATTATAGCATTGGGGATGACGGTCACATCGGGCGGTGGCGAGGAGCGTTGGGTGCCAGGGTCCCTCCACTTCGGTCGGGATGACAGAACTTTTTTCGTGAGGTTCGTTGTGTGTCGTGGCGATTTGGGTGACGTGAAATCTAAACCCGCACCCTCTGAAAGCTGAGGGTGCGGCACCCCAATACCATTTCGAATCAGAAGTGGAAGACGAGATCGTCGGAGGTGGGGGCGGGTTCGATGTAGAGGTTGTCGATGAGGCGGGTTTTGCCGAGGAAGGCGGCGATGAGCACATAACATGGGCGCGAGACGCGGGTGACCGGCTCGAAGGTGTCGGCGTCGACGACTTCGGCGTAGTCGAGGGCGGCCCGCGGTTCTGCAGCAAAGATTTTTTGCATGGTGGATTGGAGTAAAAGGGGGTCGCGCGTGCCGGAGGCGAGTTCGTCGCGCGCGGCAGTGAGAGCGCGATTCAGTACCAGCGCCGCTTTGCGTTCGTCGAGGTTGAGATAGGCGTTGCGCGAGGAGAGCGCCAGGCCGTCCGGTTCGCGGACGATCGGGCAGATGACGATTTCGACGTCGAGATTCAGGTCGCGGACCATCTGGGTGATGATGCGGACTTGTTGCGCGTCTTTGCGGCCGAAGTAGGCGTAGGTCGGCTGGCAGATTTCGAAAAGTTTTAGCACGACGGTGGCGACACCGCGGAAGTGGCCGGGGCGCGAGCGACCTTCGAGGCGGTCGCTCAGGCCTTCGACGTTGACGTAGGTGTGGAAGTTGGGCGGGTAGATGTCGGCGGGCTGAGGGGCGAAGATCGCGTCTACGCCGGCGGCAGCGAGTTTTTGAGAGTCGGCTTCGAAGGTGCGCGGATATTTCGCGAGATCTTCTTTGGGGCCGAACTGTGTCGGGTTGACGAAGATCGATGTGACGACTTGCGAGCATTCGCGGCGGGCACGGTCGACGAGCGCCATGTGGCCGGCGTGGAGCGCGCCCATGGTCGGCACGAGGCCGACGATTTTGTTTTCGGCACGCGCGAGGCGAGCGGCTTCTTTCATCCAGGCTACGGTTCGGATTGTTTCCACGGGGAAAGAGTGTACCGGAGTTTTGAATTATTGAAATTCGAGCGGAGCTGAACTCATTATCTTGCCAAGCTGGGGCGCAGCGGTGCTGCGCCCCTACATGATCCTGCCGAGCACCGCACAATCACGCGGAAGCGGCGACGGCGCGTTCGCGGTAGAAGTGCATGAGGTCGGTGAGGATGGGCTGGGCGCCGAGTTGGCGCAACATCGTGGTGATCTGGCCGCGGTGGTAGGTGCCGTGATTAGCGACGTGCTGAAGCGATTGCCATAGCGGATTGGAGTAGACGCCGAACTTCATCGTCTTGTATTCGACGACGCGATCGATGCCTTCCTGCGTGAGGGCGCTGACGTAATCGAGAAGATCCGAAGCGATCGGATCCCAATGCTTTCGCAGCGAGACGATGTCGTTGATTTGCGAAGTATCGGGGAAGGCTGACGGTGACTCGCCTTTGAAACGCTGGAGCCATATCGTTTCGGCGCCGTACAAGTGGGCGAACGTGTCTCGGACCGAAGAGAAACTGTTGCCGAGGGGTTTGTTGAATTGTTCCGGCGTGAGAGTAGAGGCGGCTTGCAGCGCGCGCTTGTTGGCCCAGTCGTTATAGGTGAAGAGGAGTTGCATTTCAGTGGGAGTCATTGGGTGCCTCGCGGTTGAGTTTGTGATTGAAGTTTACGCCGGGCGGAGCCCTTCGAAGCTCAGGATAAACAAGCGCCGCCCCTACAAAAAAATCGGTCGCCGTTCGCAGCGACGCGGTTAGCAGGCGATGTGGATTGGTTTGCGGCGTTTGATGGATTCGCCGGAGTGATAGGACTCGGCGTCGGATGGGAAGGTGCCGGCGCGGACGTCGTCGCAGTAGGCGCGGACCGCGCCTGAGATGACGTCGCCGACGTTGGCGTATTGGCGCGCGAATTTTGGCGGCGCAGTGAATGTAAGCCCAAGGAGATCGTGCGCGACGAGAATCTGTCCGTCGCAGTCGGGGCCGGCGCCGATGCCGATGGTGGGAATTTGCAGCTCGCGCGTGATCTGCGCGGCGAGTTCGCGAGGAAGGGCTTCGAGCACGACGGCGAAGGCACCGGCGGCTTCGACGGCGTGCGCGTCGCGGAGAAGCTGCTCGGCGGCGTCGGCGGTTTTACCCTGGACACGGAAGCCACCGAGCGCGTTGACGGACTGCGGCGTGAGGCCGACGTGTCCCATTACGGGAATTTCGGATTC
>JAFAZL010000553.1 GCA_019239815.1 Acidobacteriota bacterium | reverse complement strand
GCGGGCATCGATCCGTCGATTGTTCATCAACTCTTCAACCAGCCGAGCCAGTCGCATGACTGGCGAGTTTTGGATGGGAAGGTTCAAGAAGCTCGTTATTGGACAAGTGCTGTGAAGGACGACTCGAATTTCGAGGTTGAAGGCTTTAGGGTCGTAAGCCCAGGAAGCTTTCGGCCGGGATACGAACCGGTCTACGATCCCAGCTAGTTCTCGATTGCTATCCTTCGCGGCACTCTTCGAAATTCCACCTAACGAATCCCACCAGACTCAGATGCGGGAGGATTTTGCTACACCGAGGATTTCGGAGATTTTGCGGCGTTCGATAACTTCGCGGGGGGAGCGGCCCTGGCGGTCGAGCCAGGCCGTGAAGTCTTTGAGGCGGACCTCGTGTTCTTTTTTGGGTTCAAACACCAATACCTTGATGGGGCGGAAACCGTCGGTGGCAATGCTGCCGCCCTTGAGCTTGAGGGCGCGGGCGATGGCTTCGAAGAGAGATGAGGCTTTGACTTCGACGATGTGGGAGCCACCTTCGATGTCGGTGAGGGTGACGCGGCAGTGGCATTCGGTCATGGCGGATTGAAGTTAGCATATTCGCTTTTTCTTCGCCATACGGAACTTGACTGCCTGTGCGATGGAATGAGGCGAAATTGACGCGGATACTTGACATGTTCCGATCGGATGGCTAAAAGATTTTTATTCGAAGCGTTGTTCCATCATAAAACGCATAGGAGTCGGACTTATGCGCGAGAACGTAGAACGCTGGAAAGAGCTTTGTGAGAAGGCTGCGACGGAGCAGGACCCGAGGAAGTTGCGTGAGCTCGTGCGCGAGATCAACGAGCTGCTTCTGAGGAAGCAGCGGCGGCTGGATGAAAATGGTCCCGGCTAGCGCTGGAAATTGAGTCGATACCTAAGGGGCTGAAGCCCCTTTTTCCCTTCACTCTACGGCACGGCTGAAGCCGTGCTCTCCCGATTACCACAAAGGACTTGATCATCACGAGAACGCAGAGTTCGCGGAGTATGCGGGTGTGTGCGGCAACATCTGCTGGAATTATGTCAGCCTTGCTCGATTCGATGTAGGGCGCTTATGATTCGGGGCAAAGATGGATGTGGATGAAGAGCGAAACGACAGAAAAAAAGAAAAGTTGGCGGGCGGCTTTTCGATAAGGAGCTGACAGATGAAGGGATGGCTGCGGGTTGCGTTTGTAGTGGCGGTGGCGGCGTTGTTGGCGGGAATCGCGGCGGGGCCGGCGCGCGGGCAGGACTGGGCGAAGGCGGCGCTGGCGAAATCTTCGCGGCACGGCGAGTGGGTGACGGTGAAGCATGATGGGCGGTCGGTGGATACGTTTGTAGTGTATCCGGAAGTGAAGGACAAGCGGCCGGTGGTGCTGGTGATTCACGAAATTTTCGGAATGACGGACTGGGTGCAGGAACTAGCGGACGAGGTGGCGGCCGCGGGATACATCGCGGTGGCGCCGGATTTGTTGTCGGGCATGGGACCGAACGGCGGGCGGAGTTCGTCTTTTGCGGAAGGGAAGACGATGGAAGCGGTAAGCAAGCTGCCGCCGGATCAGGTGACAGCGGACCTGAATGCGGCGGCGGACTACGCGAAGAAGATTCCGGCGTCGAACGGGAAATTGTATGTGGTGGGATTCTGCTGGGGCGGCGGGCAGTCGTTCCGGTTTGCGACGAACCGGCCGGATTTGTCGGCGGCGTTAGTGTTTTACGCGCCGCCGCCAGAGAGGGATGCGATGGAGAAGATCAACGCGACGGTTTATGGATTTTATGCCGGGGATGATGCGCGAATCGGCGCGACTGTGCCGGGAGCGATCGAGGCGATGAAGGCGGCGGGGAAGAAGTATGAGCCCGTGACGTATGACGGGGCTGGGCATGGGTTTATGCGCGCGGGTGAGGCGCCGGACGCGAGCGCGGGGAATAAGAAGGCGAGGGATGAGAGTTGGGTGAGGTGGAAGAGTCTGCTGAAGTGAAGACGAAGAGGTTGACAGTCGACAGTTGAAAGTCAAAAGAGAAGAACGAAGCGGAGACGCGATGGAGTTTAAACCCGCAGCCTCCTAAAAGCAGGAGGATGCGGCACCCAAATGCGGGGAATCGGTGGGGCTGAGGCTCGCAGGATCAACCGAGGTGACGTTTGACGCCGGGCGGAGCAAGCCCCGCCCCTACAACGGCGGGAGGGTGGCAGTGGGGAAAGTTTACGCGGGGACTTCGGGGTGGGCTTATGCGACTTGGAAGCCGGGGTTTTATCCGGCGAAGTTGGCGTCGGCGAAATTTCTGGGGCATTACGCTTCGCGGCTGAATACGGTGGAGGTGAATTACACGTTTCGGCGATTTCCGACAGAGAAATTGCTGCGCGGATGGCTGGCGCAAGTGCCGGAGGATTTCAAGTTTGCGTTCAAGGCGAATCAGAAGATCACGCACATCAATCGGCTGAAGGATGTGGCGGAGTTCACGGCGGAGTTTGCGACAGCGCTGCAACCGGTGGGGGCTGAGGGGCGATTGGGGCCGGTGCTGTTTCAGTTGCCGCCGTACTTGAAATGCGACGCTGCGGTCCTGCGGGAATTTCTGACGTGGGTTCCGCGGGGATTGAAAAGCGCGTTTGAGTTTCGGCATGTGTCGTGGTTTTGCGACGAAGTGTATGACGTGATGCGCGACACGAACGTCGCTCTGTGTTTGGCGGAGAGCGAGAAGCTGGAGACGCCGGATGTGCAGACGGCGGATTTCGCGTACTTGCGGCTGAGGAAAGAGGATTATTCGGCGAAGGCACAGGCCGCGGTGAAAGCGCGCGTGGCGAAATTGGCGGCGAACGGCGATGTGTTTGTGTACTTCAAGCATGAAGACACACCAGAGGGGGCGATTCACGCGGAAAAGTTGTTGAAAGAGATGCAGGGATGAAGGCCGAACGAGTGAGGCTTTCGTTGGCGGATGTTTCCTGAGGAATTTAACTCGGCTGGATACACGGTTTTGTGTATTTCTACGAACGAACCGCTGGCTTAATTTGAGGCCTCACTTCGGAAGCACTTTTAAGGAGGCGTCGTTATGCGATTTGGACCGTTTCTGGGGTTGGCGATACTCCTGGTGATTTTGTGGGCTGGCGGCTTTGTTTTTTTCCATGTGGCGGGATTTTTGATCCACATATTGCTCATTTTAGCGGTGATTTCGTTGGTGGTGCACTTGTTTACCGGGGCGCGGACGGCGTGAGGTTTCACACGTAGCCTCGGCAAATAAAAACAATTCGATGATTCGAGTTCATAGGCCGCCGATTTATCGGCGGCCTATTTTTTTCAGGATGGATTCGGCGGCGGTGACGCCGTTGTATTGGGCCTCTTCGAAGATGGAGATGCCGCTGAGGTCGGAATTGGCGAAGTATAGGCGGGCATCGGGCGATTTTTGTTGTGCGGCGATGTGGGCGCGTTCAGCGGAGAAGATTGCACGGGGAGCGGGACGGACCATGGCGTGGCCCATGCGCATGATGTCGATGCGGGTTACGCATTGGCGAATGTCGGAGTGAACGCGCTCGAGGTCGTGGAGGATGGCTTCCTTCCAATAGCTCCAGTCTTTTTCTAACAGCAGGCGGCGATTTTGCGCGGGGTCGCCGTCGGCTAGCGCCCAATAAAAAGTCCAGACGGTTTTGTCGATGTGGGAGCGGATGGATTGGTGTGTGGCGTCCACGTAGCCGAGAGTCGGCGAGTCGAGGAAGACGGAGTCCCAGGCGGGTTCGGCGCCGCGAGAATCAGGGAGGCGGTCGAGCGTGAGATTGGAGGTGAGCCAAGGGGAGTAGGTGAAGTCATGGAGCGTTTGTTGCGGCGGGAAATTTTCGATGAGGTAGGGCGCGAGGAAAGTGGGCGCGGCGAAGATGACGAAGTCGGTTTCGAATTGCGTGTCACCCGTTGTGACGGTGAAGGCAGAGTTTTTTGAGCTGGAACTTTTTGTTGTTGAGCGCGAGACGCGGCGGACCATTTGATTGGTGCGGACATTTTCGCCGACGCGTTCGAGAAGGCGGCGCGTGATCCAGCCGTTGCCTTCGGGCCAGGTGAGCGGGCCTTTTTCTTCTTGCTCGCGAGAAGAAAAATAGTGAATGCCGGCCCATGCGGAAGTGTCTTTGGCGAGGGCGCCGTAGTCGTCGCGGCAGGCGTAGTTCATGTACCAATTCACGAGGGGCGAGTCGAATTTTTGGTCGCGGAGCCAGTCGGCGAAGGAAATTTTGTCGAGCGCGGCGGATTTTTGTGAGCGGCCGAGTTCGAGCGGGATGGTGAATTCGCCGGATTTTCTGTAGGCGGTGAAAATTTCTT